>DAOVNI010000026.1 GCA_030630315.1 Phycisphaerae bacterium
CAATTTCCGAAAAGCCCAAAATGAACGTAAACTTCTATTTAACAAAGGATTATGAAAATAAATCCAATTGGAAGCTTCAAGAAAACAAACCCAATCAAACCCAATTCCCCTGCCCCAAAATCGCCGCGCAGGCGATTGGCAAGAGAAAAGGATACATCCGCCGGCGACCCCTACCTCTAACTTCGTACACCCCGCTACTGACAGCG
Source organism: Phycisphaerae bacterium (assembly GCA_030630315.1). Lineage (GTDB taxonomy): Bacteria > Planctomycetota > Phycisphaerae > Sedimentisphaerales > Anaerobacaceae > JAUVYQ01. The sequence goes on from DAOVNI010000026.1 coordinate 207, forward strand.
CACCCGCTTTCGCTTCTACAAGTGATATGGGTGACGTTGCGGCCGAGACATCATCCGCCGGGCCTGTTCGTCACCGACTATCTCCTGTTTTTTCTGGTCCCACTTAAGCTTCCGGCCCAGAATCAGCGAGAGGTTACCCAGGTTGCACAGGTTGGCCGTGGCCACGGCGGCCTCGATGTTCATAATGGTCTTTCTGCCCGTCTTGATACCCTGGAACCAATCCTCCTTGTGGCCGGGACTCTTATAGACCTGCACGCCGCCGGGCGGAATCTTGTAGTTCACCGCCTTCAGCTCGGTGAAGACCTGACCGTCGCCGACCCAGACGATAAGCTTGTCTTTGTCGCCGTGGTAGACGGCGCCGTACGAGTCGCGGATTCCCAGCCGCTTTCTCTTTTCCTGGTCGAAGTAGGGAATCTTCCGGCCCGGCTGGCTCCAGATTAGCTGCCAGTCGGGGTTCTTGAAGGTGTAGACCACCTCCATGTCAATGGCGGTGTCCCACAACCCCTTGGTGGGCAGGGTCCCCGTGGCCTCGATGGTGACCGGGCCGGTATTGTCGGCGTTCATGAAGTAAATGGCGTTGCTCATCACATGGGCGCCGCGGTCGCGGATCTGCCCGCCACCGGATTCCATAATCCAGCGGAACACGCCATGACAATATCGCTTATTGTATGGCCGCCAGCGCAACGGCCCCAGCCACAGGTCCCAATCGAGATCCGGCGGCGGCACGCTGTCGGGCACCGGGTTATTGTCCACGGGACTTGCGTAGTGCCAGCACGTTACCTTCCGGACGGTCCCCAGCATATCGTTGGCAATGTACGCGTGCGCAGAGTAGGCTTCCGGCTGCGAACGTCCCTGCGAGCCGACCTGGACCGACACTTTGTTCTTCTTAGCCGCAGCAACCATTGCCTTGCCTTCCTCGATTGTGCAGCAGGCCGGCTTCTCGACATAGATGTGCTTGCCGCATTCAGCCGCGTGGACCATCTGAACACCATGCCAGTGGTCCGGCGTGGCGATGACCACGGCGTCGATGTCTTTGCGTTCGAGAATGTAACGGTAGTCACGGTAGGGCTGCACACCCGCACCCGCTGTTTTCACCGCTCCAGCGAGCCGTTTTTCATCAATGTCGCAGACCGCCGCGATGTTCACCTCGCCTCTGTCGCGCCTTTTCACCATATCGCGCAAATGGTATCCGCCCATACTACCAACACCAATATGGGCCATTGTCAACCGTTCGTTCGGCCCGATTCTGCCCGGCCCTGACCAGGCGCAGGATGGAATGAAGTACGGCAAGCCAATTGCCGCCGCACTCGCAGCAGCACCAGCCAGGAATTTACGTCTGTTGAGTTGGTTCGATTTTTTCATCGTTCTATCACCTTTCTGCTTTAATTCCAGTATATTAAGTAAGGCGCCAAACGGCAGTCTTGACACTTGCCTTCCGCCGCGCCGCCTTACTTCATCGGCTTGACGTTCGTCTTCTTCGTAGGCACCAGCTTGACACAGGGAAGTCCGCGAACCCTTACGCCGCGCTGCCGCAGCGACTGTGCGATATTAATCTTGAAGTTCCTGGGAGCAGCTTTCAGTCCGGCCCTCAGTGCCGCAATGGACTTCCTGCCGGGAATGCGCTGCAGCACCATCCGGGCATCCTCGCGCAGTTCGCTGTTCGATAACAATGAGGCAACTGCCTCGACAGCCTTGTTTTGACCAATCTCGGAAAGCATCCAGAGCACTTCACGTCGGACCGGTGTCGGCTGGTTGTCGCTCAACAGCGCAATCAGTTCTGCGGTAACCGCCCTCTTCTCGCTGCCGGCGCCGGGGCGACCGACATAGCGGACAATCTTCCACAAGCCGCGCTTTGCCGCACGGGCGACTTCAAGGTCTTTATCTGTCATAACTGCGGCCAAAGGCCTGACTGCCGGAGCCCCGACTTCGCCGGCACTGAGCCAGGCCTCTGCTCGCACCTTGTCACTCTTGTCCTTAATTTTGGCAATCAGTTTATTCACCGCTTTGCTCTCCGCGGCATTGGCCGTTCCGGCCATAACTCCCGCGGCCGCAGCTGCAAGGGACACCTTTTTGAGCTTGTTGTTAGACATATTTACCACCCTTTCTTGTTACTTAGATTTCACAGATAACTTCTGAATCACACCACATTTTACCTTCTCCATTGATTTAGTCAATGATTTATTTTTCCAGTTTGCCTTAATCCGCTTCTTTGCACGCTATTCTCACAAAAGCGCATCGCAGAATAAAAAGTGCCGCCGATGTGTCCCGTTGACCCTCGCCCGCGGGGACTCGACTATTAGACGGAGGCGGCAATTTACGTGATACGGGATTACTCGACATCAGCGATGTCGTTCTGGGGCTTGCCGACCAGATAAATTCGGTTTTTACCGCTGCGTTTGGCCTCCAACAGTGCCCTGTCTGCCTGCTGAAAAAGCCCCTGTACTGTAGAACCATCGCGTGGAAAGCTCGCCAGGCCGCCGCTTATTGCCAAAAGCCCTTTGCCTTCCGGGCCTAACAAATGCAATTCCGTCCTCCTTAATTCTCTTCTAAATCGCTCCACTATAAAGATTGCCTCTTTAGGATGGTCCGCCATTGCCGAGCGCCTCTCGGTTTCCGAGACGACATCAGGAACCAGACGTCGGGTAACGGCACCCGAGGTTTTCGGGCCGACCGGTTTGGGCTGCGGCTCATCCCAGAAAACAACTGCAAACTCGTCGCCGCCAATCCTGCCGACAACGTCGTGGCCACGGCAGCAGCGCCGCATCAGAACAGCAGCTTGTTTCAGGACTTCGTCACCGGCCAAATGGCCATAAACATCATTGTAATGTTTGAAGTTATCGATATCAAAAACAAGCAGCGTCACCCGACCGTTGTCCTTCTTAGCACGCTCTATCATTTGTCTGGAAAACTCCCAGATATATCTTCTATTCTTCAGGCCCGTTAAATCATCCTCTGTAGCCAATTTTTCAAGCTGTTTTATTTTCATTTCCATCGCTGCATCGACAGCGGCGGGTGCAGCAGTCTCGGCCTGGGTAGAGACATCTCGTGAAGCACCAGGCGTACCGCCAACGAGATACGAGATACGAGATACAAGATACGAGAAATGAATTGGACAAATCAAATAATCATCCGCCACATTTGTTCCATTAGACGCCGAGCCAACGAGCTGTATCGCCACCGGCTCTTCACACATCTGCGCCAGAAGAATAATTTTTGCTTCGCAATTTTCCCCTCTTAAGGCCTTCAGGGCCGAGCTTAATTTAGCCGACATTCCGGACATCACAACACAAATTGCCCGGAAGCTGTTTTTTGCCACAGCGTCGATTGCATCAAGCATATTGGTGCGAACCTCACAGGGCAGCTTTGCGATAGCACCGGCATCTAAAAAGGCCCTGCTAATATCGCCTACCAGCAGAATTTTCCGGCTATCTGTATCAGGGGCGCTCATTTAGCTAAACCTCAGGTAAAACGGCTTATTATCGCCTCTTATGATAACATAATTTGCAGAAAAGTCAACCCCAATCCCCCCCTGCCTGCCTGCTTGAAGTTTAATCCACTGTCGGCAGGTCATCAAGAATCTTCTTGACCTGCTCAGTAAAAACGCTATTGGGATACAAGCTGATAAAGCTCATCAGAGTTTCTCTTGTCTCACGCAGATACTTATTCTTCTGCTCTTCATTCGATTCATTCTGATATAGACCAATCTTCAAACGGGCCAGCTCGTATAACGCCTGCATCCCCCCATCGGTATTCTGAAATTTTTTGTGTAGCTGACTTAGTTCTTCCGCCCGCTGCTGCTCATCGGCAACGAGTTTCGTTTGCGCCAACAAGATGTTGTCACGGAGAGGGTCGTTCTCACCTATTTGCGCCAGCAATTCCTCAAGGCGCCAGACATAATCGAAGGCGTGCGGGTTTAGCATAACAAATGTTGCTAAACGTTCGACCGATGTCGGCTTATCGGTCCGATTTTCCTTTCCTATAAGATTACGCAACTGATTTAATCTCCTTTGCAATTCTTCTAACTTAGACTTTGTCATTGCCGAATCAGCCGGCGGACGAAACGGGCTAAAAAATGTGTCGCCTTGCATTTGTTCTTTTTCGAATAGTTTCAACCGCTCGCGGAGCCTATCTTGGGCCTCACTAAGAAGCTTGTCGGCCTGCTCAAATTCACCCTGACCAGCCCAATGCCTTGCAATGCGCCATCGTGCTTCGAGTGATTCCGGGCTGTTACCAAAATCATCGTACAGCGACCACCATATCTCGCGCGACCCTTCGTACGGGTAATCGCTGTAAAAATGCAATATCTCTTTTTGTCCTAAAATATTAATGTCCGGGCTGTATTCGCTCAAAAACGCTTTGTAGTACAGCGCTATCGGCATACGATGACTTTTGAATCGCCGGCTTATAAATAAATCGTACTGCTCGAAAAGCCATTGTCTTTTCGCTTGATACTTCAACGGCTCCGGCACTATAAACCACCTCGGCCAACGGTCGTAACTCTCGTGACCTAACTTTCTCTGGATTTCCTTTTTCAGCTCTGCACGCAGGGGTATCGGTTCGGTAGGGTAAAAGAAACCTGCCAGATATTTTCTGACCGCAGGATTTGTAATCGTTTTGTCCAGGGCTTCTGTTATGCTGTGACCGCGAAACTCGCTCACGTCTTCCGGATTGTTCTTGGCCACATAGAGCTGATAGTCTAATTCATCAAAGCCTATTCTCATTTCAAAAGTCACGAGGGCCAATAAAAGGAAAACAGAAGTAACAATCCAGACCAGGCCCGGCCGATAACGCGTAAAATGACCTATGCCGAGAACCAACCCCGCTATCCCCAGACCGATGAGCCAGGCGCAAATCCACGGCGCAAAAGAAAAACCCCATGTAATAGGTTCTACCCCGCTTGCACCACCGAAGTATCCCCAATAAAGAAGCTGCGGTGCCGTGCATAACGCTATCGCAGTGAAGCGGGAACGAAAACGAAGCGGACGACACGCCGCAGCAACACAACTTATCAAAAGGCAAATTGCAAAGGCCGGTAAATTCGCTAAGAAAAATACTGCCAGTATAAAAGGCAAACTGTACCGGAAGCTCATAAGCTGCGATATCAACACCGGCACAATGCCTAAAATACCCATAAGCAGACCTAAAACAAGAATCTGCCAGGGATATTCAAATATGCTCACGACGGTTCTATCTGATTGGCCCAAATGCCAAAACTCGGGAATAGTTACGGCGCCGAAGTTGAACGACCAGAACGAGCCGCTTACTATCTTCGACCAGAAAAGACAGCTTATACCAAAGGCCGCAACAGCAAGCAGCCAGCACCTCTGAACATTTTTATGGCTGTAGTGCAGCGTGGGGCCAACAGCCATAAAAGACTTCGAGGCCACTTTGGGCCTCTTATCTATCTGCTTATTATCCATAAGCCTTACTCTCGATTCTCGATTTGGCTTACGAGTATCGCGCATCGAGCAACAGGCATCGAGCTATGTCCCTTCACCGCTGCTGGCAAGATAATCAACCTGTTCGGCCGTAAGTTTGTCTATTCCAATCGACATTGATTTCAGTTTCATCCTGCTCACTTGCTGCTCTATCTCGATAGGGACATCGTGGACCGCAACAGCAAGTTTGCCCTGTTTTTTTACCACATATTCCGCCTCTAACGCCTGCGTCGCAAAGCTCATATCCATCACGCTTGCAGGATGACCCTCGGCGGCTGCAAGGTTAATCAACCGCCCCTCAGCCAGAAGGTAAATTCGCTTGTTATTTCTCAAGACATATTCGTCCACGTGGTTCCGCACGTTACGGATTACCTTTTTACTGAGCTTTTTCAGGGCCGGTATGTCTATCTCAACGTTGAAGTGCCCGCTGTTAGCAACAACCGCTCTATCCTTCATCACACGGAAATGCTCAGCACGTATAACGTTTTTATTGCCCGTGAGCGTTACGAACAGCTCACCGACCTTTGCCGCTTCTGCCATCGGCATAACCTCGAAGCCGTCCATAGCCGCCTCAAGCGCCTTGATTGCATCGACTTCCGTAATGATAACGATAGCCCCCATCCCTCTCGCTCGCATAGCAAAACCTCGGCCACACCAGCCGTACCCCGCCGCTACAATCTTTTTGCCGGCCATTAGAAAATCGGTCGCTCGAATAATACCGTCAACTGTTGACTGGCCCGTGCCATAGCGGTTATCGAAAAGGTACTTGGTTGCAGCGTCATTTACCGCAATAACGGGAAACTTTAATTTGCCTTTTAGAGCCATTGCCCGCAGACGAATAACACCCGTAGTGGTCTCTTCCATACTCGCAATAATCCGGTGGGCCTCTTTCTTTCGGCGGGTATGTAACTCGTTCACCAAATCAGCACCGTCGTCAAGCGTAATAACCGGCTTATGGTCAATGGCGGCGTTGATGTGTTTATAATAGGTGCTGCGATTTTCACCGCAGACGGCGAAGACCGGTATCTTAAAATCTTTCACCAGCGATGCGGCCACATCGTCCTGCGTACTGAGCGGATTAGATGCGCAGAGAGCAACATTCGCTCCACCCGCTTTCAGCGTCCTTGCTATATTAGCTGTCTCAGCAGTTATATGCAAACAAGCCGAAACGTTTTTACCCTTTAATGGCTTGCTCTTTGCAAATCGCCTGCGTATCGCCGCCAGAGCCGGCATATCATTATCAGCCCACAGAATGCGTCTCTTACCCTCCGACGCCAACGATAAATCAGCTATATCGTACTTCATTTATTAACCCTTTCAAAAATAAGTATAAATGGTGAATATAAAGCCAGAAGATGAAATTTGCAACCTTTTATTTTTGCTATGCAGGGTGCGATTATTCGCACCACTGAATCTGATGTGGCACGGGCTTCCAGCTCGTGAAAACTGGCCATAAAACTACCCCTTGTAAAACGAGAAAGGCAAACTAAAATCAAATGCAATTACAAAAGATATGTAAATACAATCTTTGCCCAGGGTATGCCCGCACAATTCAGCAGCAACTTCTTTAACATAGTACCCCCCATGGGTCATTAAAACCGCTTTTCAGGCAGACTTGCAGAATCTTATCGTTGCCCGAGCGTAGCAGCACCAGGGCCATTTCTATGCGGCGATGATTAATAAATTGATTTCAGCGCATCAGGCTGTATAATGGTATAGAGAGTATTTCCGAAAATACGTTGTTAACGTGAATGGAAAGGGTGTTTCTATGAAAAGATTTCTGTTTGGCTATCTGATTTTCTGGTTGGGTTTGTTTATTTTCGTTACTCCCGTCGTTCATGCCGAGGACAAGGCAATTTCCCGCAGTGGTGTCACGATTCGTTTCATAGAGCGAACACGGACGCTGGAGTTTTCCGACGATGAAGCGGGAAAAATATTCGAGAGTGGCATTATCACCGCCGGCTATCAAGGCAAAACGATTGCCACCAGCGATTCCGGAACAGAGTTGAACGTCACCGTCAGGAAAGAAGCCTCAGAACTGGTTCTGGATCTGGATAACAAACTCACGACGACTCTTTGCATTAAAGACACTCCTCGCATTGTCATATATGTGCTGGGTGAAGAACTCGCCGAGGTGAGCTTCCGTGCGAAAGCGGTGGCGGGTCAACGCGCCTGGCCGGTAATTCTGGAAGATACTCGGCTCGGCGATAACAAAGTGGTATCCACGCGTCTGGGGCCGGCGACCTTCGCGGCGTCACAGTCGCTGTTTGATCCAAAGTATGATTTGGCCATGTTAGTTGATGCCGCGGGCGATGTAAGTTGGCAGTGGGATAATGGTTGGAAGCTGCATACCTTTGCAGGGACAGGTCAGAAATTGTTTTCAATGGATTTGTTGAGACATTACTATCGCGATCGCCTGGGAATCAAGTATTACGCTCCGATCAAAAAACGCAGTTACTGGGAGACTGCGCCGGTGGTAGCGATGACATGGTATGGCATCCAGGGCTGGAAGAACAAGCCTGCGCAGAAGAAGGAATGGCTGTATCCGCAGATCGACTGGGTGGCCAAACACCTGCTGCCGTACGCTGAGAAGATGGTGTTTCAGCTTGACGACAGTTACGCTTACTGGGACGATAAGTATATGCGGGATCTGTCCGACTATGTCCGTTCGAAAGGTATGATTCCTGGTATCTGGTTTACGCCTTTTACACATACCGCCCCAGACCAGGCCGAGGAGCAGGCCCGGCAACATCCCGACTGGTTCCTGCATGACCGGGAGGGCAAGCTGTTGAGGAATTTCGGAGGGCAAAACTGGGGCTTCCTGGGATCGGCCGGCTACGTGCTGAATGTCAGTAATCCCGAGGTTGTCAGTGGGCCCTACGGCAGTTTTTGGCATAAGGTTAACGAAACATGGAATTTCGATTTCTTTAAAATTGACGGCCAGCCGCCCGTTAGCAGGCTATATAGCGAGTCCGCCGATGGCGGCGGATTGAAAGGCTATCGAAGTGGATTGAGAATTGCCCGTAAGATCGTCGGGCCCGACAAATTTATCAATGGCTGTTGGGGTACACCTACCGCGGCGATTGGACTGGTTAATGGCTCACGCACCGGAGGCGATACCGGAAACGCAAAACATGCTATCAACGTCATTTTACGCTGGAATTTTCTCAACAACGTGGCATGGTGGTGCGATCCGGACGCTGCTGCCAACCTGTACAAGAGTCCCGTCGAGCCTGCCCGGCTCAACGCCCAGGCACGCGTCCTGACGGGTCAGCAATTCCTCACCGACGATGTCTGGACCAAAGTACCGCCGCCGATCCGGCGCGTCTGGCAGCAGTCGTTTCCCATGCTGGATATACGGCCGGTAAACCTGTACCCAATTAAAGACAATTGGAAAACGTACGACGTATTCGACCTGCGTATCGCCCGGCCATACCGAACCTGGGATGTCGTGGGACTGTTCAACTATGATGAGAAGCCGATCCGCAAAGAGCTTGACCTTTCTCGTTTGGCTCTTGAAGCGGAGGAAGTCTATATTTTTGAATACTGGAGTTCGACGTATCTCGGCCGCTTCAACCGCGACGCAAAGATCGTCCGACCCATGAAAGAGCACGAGGGACAGGTTTTCTCGATGGTTCCTGTCGTTTATGATCGTCCGGCGCTGCTCTCGACCAGCCGGCACCTCAGCCAGGGCGGGCTGGACCTGGAAAATGTTCATTGGCAACAGAACGGTCAAGATTGGATTGTGCGCGGTCAATCAACCCATCTGGTTCCCGGGGATGAATACGTAATGGTTTTCGCGTGCGGCCGCTATCGGGTCAAATCCACTCATTCTTCCGATAGTCCGCTGAACGTGATAAGCCCAGCCCCTCGGAGGGGCGGGGCGATTGCCCGATTACAATGTACTCCTCATGCGAATCGCACCCTGAATTGGCAGGTTACGTTTGAACCGTTACGAAAAGCAGCTCTGTCGGTCGAGCCGAAACAGATCAAAAAACTAGGGGAAAACTAGGAAAACTAGAAAATTAATAATCGTATCAATTTTGATATTGTATTAGAAACGCAACTCAGCGGCGCCGCGGAGCAGGTCTAAATGGTAAATCCCGGTTATAGTATCCATCTTCCTCACTTCCCGGCATCGAAATGACCGGTGCACTTCCAGCTATTCTGCTGCCCCAATCTCGGAAAGGTTCCCTCGGCTCTTTTTCGGATTTTTTGATTTCATTAAACCTAATCTTCAATTCTCTGGCCCAATACTTCCTTCTAATAGGCATACGCTCAATATTCATCCCATCAAAAGTGTAAAGCATATCAAAATAATGTCTGGGATTCAGCTTCTTTCCACCCGACCAATCGTAATCGTTCACAGGTACAACATCCACCAAAACTGCCCCGGTAGTATAATCAATTGTCTCGGGTACCGTACGTCCCATAATGTCACTTCTAATGCCACTTCTAATGTCACTTTCTATG
>DAOVNI010000269.1 GCA_030630315.1 Phycisphaerae bacterium
ATAGTATTAGGCCAAACCGGCCGCCCGCATATAAGACACTACAAAAACGCCTTCGTCCCCTAAAAACGATGGAATTCATTGGCACACGTTACCATTTGACCTTTGAGCAATTAAAAAAAATCTTGTAACATTTTGTGGGTTTTTGCGTCTATAATAGTAGTGGTGCGATAATTATAAGCTGTCCTTGCAGAATAGCTTTGCAAAAAGCTGAGTCCAGTTTTATAAGGCAGGAAACTGCATACGGAGGATAAAAGCTATGAGGCATAAAGTTCTTTCTTGCAGAATATCTCTGTTCGTTATTTTCGGAGCATTTTTATTTACACCCTTAGAAAAATCGTTTGGTTATCCCGCCGGTTCAAACTGCTGGCACTTGAACTCTGCTCTCCAGGCAAAAAGCAACGCCGACGTGGTCTGCAAGGTACAGGTACTTTCAGTTTGTCGGGGCGGGCTTTTCAAAGGCGGTCTATCTAATCCGGCACAGGACATGGCACGAATGATAGCCACCTCAAAAGTTTTGTCTGTTATCAAAGGCAAATGTCCGCAGGTCATCGATATTGAATTTCATTATTCGAAAGACAGAGATCTCAAATTAAGTCATCCCCTTTGGCAACTCTATACCGAGTTGTCGGAGGGAGAGGTGTGCATTGTATTTTTGAAGGAAGCCAAGCCATATTATAAATTAAACCGTATCAGAAGCAAGCTAAGGGTACAGCCTAAAGTGGTTGACTATAATTTGGGCAATACACCAAAATTGAGACTCCTTTCGGAGTTTCTTGCCGGCTGCAAATCCAAGGATGAAATGGTAAGACTCCAGGCTGTGGAAGAACTTGGATACTTGGGTGATGCGATGATTGGTGAGATTAGCAGTAGTCCCTACCGAGATAGTAAAGAGGTGCTCAAGCGATGCCTGAAGATCGATTCGGGTCTTTCAAAGTCTCGCCAGATAATAAGAAAAATGCGCTCTTCAGAAAACTTGGTTATAAAGAGCGTCTCCATTATCTCGAGTTTTCAATTGGATGACTCACCCGGTATCGACGGACCGTTGGAGCTATTGCGGATGAATCACGCCCGGTTTGATCCGAACGCTTCGTTAAAGAAATACGGAATACGAGATTTCTCTATATCGAGCCTGCAGTTAAAGCTTTTAGAGACGATGGATGCTACTACACGCAGATTCATAGTGAATCTGAAAGACCTCTCGGTAATCAGGCGAAAGGATGGCCGTAGTCCTTTCAGAGGCGTTCGAGGTTTTGACTATGCTGCATTTTATAAACAGGCTCTGGATTGTGAAGTTGTCAAGAATACTGAGGCAATGCGTAGAGCTATAGCTAACGTAATATGGATACGGTATGAAGAAAGAAGCGTCCCGGAGATGATTCGGTTGTTGGATGACCCGACCATACACATTCGACGTACAGCCGTTTCAGCCTTGAGAAAATGCATTAATTCGGATTTCTCAAACTCGTGGGAGTTGCGTAAAGACGGTTCAGGTTTTGGGAAAAGCGATGAAAAAAACCTTGAAGGACGCCTGAAAGACTACCAAGATAATGAGCAACAATATATACAACATTGGAAGAAGTGGTGGCAAGAAAATAAGAACCGCTTCTGAGTTTTATGAAAGCGGTGGACAATGATGGTTTTAGGTAACAGGAATCGTGGGCTAAACCTATGGAGCTGATTGATACCCATTGTCATTTGACTTTTGAGGAGTTAGCAGGGGGCGTTGAGGCGGTTGTCGCACGCAGCAAAGCCGCTGGTGTTACCGAGTGGATAACTGTGGGGACCGACACGCAGCAAAACCGAAAAGCAATCGAACTTGCCAAAAAATTCGAAAATATGTATGCTTCTGTCGGAATTCATCCACATGATGCCAAGGATGCAACTGCTGAGACAATGGTAGAATTAAAAGAGCTTGCACAAAATGAAAAGGTCGTCGCCATCGGCGAGACAGGTTTGGATTTTCATTACAATTATTCGCCGCATCAGGACCAGAAGCGAGTTTTCGCTCAGCAGTTAAAAATCGCCGCCGAGTTGGATCTGCCGGTGATTGTGCATTGCAGAGAGGCCTTCGATGAGACTATGGAGATTTTAGAGCAGTTCGGCTCAGGGGTTAAAAGAGTCGTCTTTCACTGTTTCAGCGGCTCGGCCCAGCAGGCCAAAATTGTCCTCGATAAAGGTTTTCATATCTCTTTTACCGGCGTAGTTACTTTCAAAAATGCCGGGAAGACGCGCGACGCTGCTAAAATTGTGCCGCTGGATAGATTAATGCTTGAGACCGATTGTCCATATATGTCACCGGAGCCGATGCGAAAGCAAAAGATAAACGAGCCGGCCCTTATGCTCCACACCGCCAGATTTTTAGCCGAGTTAAAAGGGGTGGATTTGGCCGATTTCGCCAAAGCGGTAACCGCCACGAGCAAGGTGTTTTTCGGCCTGCCTTAAGACGAATATTTCCCATTCTTTTGTTTCTGAGACCTGCTTCATTGTTTTGGGTCGTGTTCGTAGGGCTTAGACGCTATGGTTTCGCCTGCCTGTAAAGTTGTAGTTGCTTGCGGATGCGAATGGCCAGTTTGTCAGCCTGGGCGGCAGAAGCCAGTTCCAGTGCCGCCTCGGCGGTTGTTACTGCCCGGTCGAATTGGCCTGCCGCTGCGTAGGCTGCTGCCAACGTCTCAAGGATAGTCGCGTTCTGGTACTTTGTTAGCTTAGCTGCTCGTTCGGCAAGGGCAATTGCCTCACTTGTGTTGCGCATCTTTGGGTCTGGATGCGTAAACAGAATCCGCGCCATAGGATTTAACGGCACCGGCCAGTTAGGCTTCAGCCGGACAGCTTCTCGAAGATGCCTAAGCGCCTCATCGAGCTGGCCTGTCATCGTCAGCGCTTTACCTAAGTTGTAGTGCGCTTCGGGCTCGTCCGGCGAGATACTCAGG
>DAOVNI010000311.1 GCA_030630315.1 Phycisphaerae bacterium
ACCACCAAAACTTTCATTAAAATCGCCCGTGGCCATAGGACTCTTGAATTCGGTTACCGCGCTGGTATCAGCGTGTTTATAGCGGACATAAGTGGTGGCGACGGTGCCTTTTTTGTCGGGCCACAGCTTCAATTCATAAAGGGCTGTTACCGAATGTCCCGCCCCGACCTCACCACCGTCATATTTGTCGTCGCGAAACTTGTCATCCGGCACATCGCGGTTCTCATAGCCTATCAGCCGATAGCTGCGCACGACCTCCGGGTTGAAATCAACCTGAACCTTAACGTCCCTGGCGACCACCTGTAAGGTGCCGGTCAGGTTGTCCTCAAAAATCCGTCTTGCCTCGGCAATAGTGTCGATATAAACGTAGTGTCCGTTGCCCTTGTCACCGAGTCTTTCGAGCAGCACATCGTTATAATTGCCCATCCCAAAACCGATAGCCGAAAGCGTAATACCTTTCTCCGCCTTTTCCTTGATGACCTCGAGGATATCATCGGCTCCGGTTTGCCCGACGTTTGCCACGCCGTCCGAGCAAAGTATGACCCGATTGATAAAGCGCTTTTTGTAGGCACTTTCGGCCATTCCGTACCCGATGCGAATGCCTTCCTCGGCGAATGTTGAGCCGCTGGCGTGCAGTGATTCGATAACGGCCAGAATCTCGTCTTTTTCGTCAAGGCCCTTGTACTCCATCACTTTTCTGCCCCGGCTGCCGTAAACAGCTATCCCTATTCTATCTTCAGGCCTTAACCGCTCAATAAGCATCCGCAGGCATTTCTTAACCAGGCCAAGCCGGTTCTCCCGCCTCATCGACCCCGACACATCAATCACGAAGGTCAAAATCGCCGGCTTGCGGTTCTCTTCACTTACCCGTTTTGCCTTCAGGCCGAGTCGAAGTAAATAGCTGTTCTTGCGTCCGGTCCCGAATTTCCACGGCGCAGCTTCCGCGTACACCTCAAACACATCCTCCTGCGGAGCGGGATAGCCATATTTGAAATAATTGACAAACTCTTCAACCCTGACCGCCTTTTCCGGCGGCAAATGCCCGTCGTGCAGATAGCCACGGACAATCGTGTAGCTGCCGGTATCCACATCCGTCGCGAAAGTGGACAGATGGTCATCCTCGGTATCGACAAACGGATTGACGCCGTAATTCTTAAAGAACATTGCGTCAACATCCTCGCCGTTTGGCGGCGTAGTACCGCCGTGCGCCATCCGATAACCACCCGGCCCCGGCTCAGGCGGCCGACAAACAACCCCAGGTGCTCTCTTAATATCCAGCCCAAAACTCCTCGGTGTGCCGACAAAAGCTGGTTTACGTCCTGCATCTCCTCGAAGGGACTTCAATGCTACTTCCCGCCCACTCACCTCCGCTTTCTTCGCTTTTGCATGCGCATCAAACATGCCTGCGGCTTCCTTAAAGACTACACTATCAGATGGTTTGCCTGTGATGGGTTGAACTCCCAGGAGGGGTACTGGTGGCTTCTTACCGCCTTCAAGCTTCCCAGCAGCTCGGGTACTACCCATATCCAGGCCAACAGATGGTTCACCTTGTGGTTTTGCCGCCGCGGCCACTTGTGCGGGCGGAATCACCTTGAGATTCGCCTGCGTAACAGAGTATTCGGCTGATATTACAGACCCATTCATTTTGCTCTCACGCTGCACGACAGATGAGTCGACCTGCTGTGCATCTGTTACGAACGTTGTGGTGCCTCCAGTAAATTCAATCTTATCACGTTTGGAAGCCTTGTCCGCTTTCGCTGCCACCTCTCTCGATGAGTCTGAGGACGGAGAAAACGTCCCGGTCACTTCATCAGCAAGCCCTTTTTCCCCAATTTGCGACCAACTGACTTTCCCATCACCCGAAAGCTTGAGCCTGGGCACCGTTAAAGCTATCACTACGCCGGAGACAATAATAATTGACGCTGCATAAGCAAATATCTTTAGCCATTTAACTTTTACGAATTTATCGCTTCCCTCTCGCTTCGGGCCTGCCTTTGTCCCCTTGAGCTCATCAAGAGCATCCTTCATCACCGAATCGGCAAATGCCCCGCTGGGCTCATTTGAATCGCCGGCCAGTCTGACTAACCGCGAGATATTTTTCTCTAAATTGTTCTCTTTAGATTTCATAATTTTTACCCCTTTTTACTCCGGCCTTTGGACGGACTGCCATTCGTTTAAGCTCCCGGCGAAGAGAAATCCTCGCCC
>DAOVNI010000203.1 GCA_030630315.1 Phycisphaerae bacterium
CAGGACAAGAAGATGCTTTTACCGTTGAAATTTGCGGCTCAATTCATGCTACCAGCGACATGCACTATACGATTGTGCAAATTTCCATCACAGACATAACAGACGGAATCCCCCAGGCCCAGCCCGTGCACAGCCGCGTCGAACAGTGGCAAATACAGGATTCGCCTGTGATTGTCTACAATGCCGACCTTGGCAGGCTTCCTAATCACGTTACCACTCTATCAGACTGGATTTCTGTCGCCCGGTTGGGCATCGACTGGATGATATTCCCTCGCAAAGGAGAAAGAAAGCTGCAGTTCAGCACGTCGATACTGTCCCGCTGGAACGGGCAGGAGCTTGCCTGTGCTACATCCACTTTTACTTACGAAAATCCTGCATTTGGCTATATCGATTTACAGGAAAATAGCCGGCGTACAAAAACCCTGACAGTGGCTCTGGCTTTTGCTGTCAGTGCCGCAGATAACAAACTATTTAATTGCGAGGTCGAGCTTATAAAAAACTGGGCGAGAAAGAACATTGGTGTTTCCGGAAAGGCACCGGGCAAGAGACATCCGGCTGAATCATTGAAGTTGGCTCAAGCGTCTAACAATACTAAACACGAGCTCGATAAAGCATTAGACGAGGCCGTTAGCTTTTTCCGCGACGGCAATCAGCTCGACACTTATAAAATTTGTAAAGAAATCGTTGAAATTGCGCCCCTTGCAGACCGCTATGACATTTTGGACCTTTGTTTGCGTGTAGCGCAAGCCGATGGCGTCGCCGCCGTCGAGGAGCTGGCTCTCTTGAAGAACCTGGCAAACTGGCTCGAAGTTGACACAAACAGGTTCCGTGAAATGATGGCAAAAATCCTGCCGGCCGGTATGCACGAAGTAAAAGATGTAGAAGTTATCCTCGGCGTCACTTCCAATATGAGCAAAGACAAGACTCGAAAGCATCTGAATAAAGAGTATAGCAAATGGAACGCGAGAGTAACTAACACCGATTCTGAAATTCAAACCCAGGCCGACGATATGCTCAAGCTCATTGCAGAGACAAGAAGTGAATACATAGGGTAAGTCTTAAAAACAAGCTTGTCCTCCAAAACCTCAATTCCCCGTTTGATTCATCACACAACCCCACTGTTACCGCTTGACAACAAAACAACGGAGAGGGCGGGATTCGAACCCGCGGTACGGGCTTATACCCATACGACGGTTTAGCAAACCGTTGCCTTCAGCCACTCGGCCACCTCTCCGGGTTATTTTATTCTACATTTGGCGGGCCTGCATTGCAAGAAGATAACCAGTTACCAGTTACGGAGGCTCGAAGTGCCGCCCCTGCACAGTCTTTCAATGTCCCTTGCTACAATCTCTGCAACGATTTGTTCTTGTCCTGTAAACGGCGGTGTTGGCTGCTCAATAGTAGAGCCGATTAGCTCAACCTCCGGCTCCTGGCTTTGAGCTTCAACTTTTTTGCCGGGGGCCTTTCTTTTTATTGAAGTGATTTTTCGCTGCTCGGCCATAATCTCTTCGGCCAGGTCAAATTTCGGTATTTGCATCTTTTCCTGCCCTGCGTCTGCGGGTTCCGCCCCTCCGAGGAGCGGGGCGGGTTCCGCTGGTATATCTTTGACCGGCTTTATCTGTTCCGCCTGAGCTTCGGGGATAATGCCGGGGACAGGTTTTTTTCGTTCTTCAACTGATGTCTCGCCTGCGGCGGCAGACGGGAGTGTCCCCTTTTCGTCCGATTCTGAAATCGGCTCCTGGTGTGTTTGTTTCTCGTCCGGCGGTATTATATCCCGTGCGCGAAGGATGTCCGCTTTGCATTGTAGAATATCGGCATCAGTTTGTTCGTTACTATCGGCCATACTCACCACTATAATCTCCTCTAACAGCCGCTTTAGTCTAACGGGATTGTCGAGACAAATCAAGAATAAAAGCCTTGCCAGAACTTACTGCTGTCGCCCAGTTTGTCCTTCCATCTCAGCAGTTCCTTGCGCAGGCGTTTCAGTTGTGCAGCGTATCGCGGGTTGTCCGTTAGGTTCTTAATCTCCCAGGGGTCCGCTTGCAGGTCAAAGAGCTGGGTCGTCCTTTTGTCTTTGACCTTGTACTCGATAAGTTTATAACGCTCGTCGCGGACGCCTCGCTGAATATCCTTATATGCGAAGAAAAGGGTGTCCCGTATCTTCCGCTTCCGGCTGATAATGCCGGCGAGATTGCGTCCCTCCACCGAGCCTGGAATCGGCACGCCGGCCAGGTCGCAGAGAGTCGGGAAGACGTCCAGCAGGTAGCAGAAGGCATCGCGTTTTTGGCCCTTTGGAATGCTCGGGCCGCTCATTATCAAGGGCACGTGCACGCTGTGCTCGTAGAGGTTCTGCTTACCCAGCAGGCCGTGTCGGCCCACGGCCAGGCCGTTGTCCCCGGCCAAAACGATAATCGTGTTCTTGGCCTGCCCCGTTTCATTCAGCGCACTAAGCACCCGTCCGATTTGAGCGTCCATGTGCGTGATTATGGCGTAGTAGTCGGCGATATGTCTGCGGATTTCCTTCGGCGTTCGAGGCCACGGCGCCAGCTTTTCGTCGCGGATTCTCATCTCGCCGTTATCAAACGGATGCTCAGGCAGGAAATTCTTCGGCAAAACAATCTCCTCAGGATTGTACATTTGCCGGTACTTCTCAGGTGCCTGCCGCGGGTCATGGGGTGCCGTGTAGGCGACGTACACAAAGAAGGGCTTGTTGTCTTTGTAGTCGCGCAGGAAGTCGATAGCCGCATCGCTGAACAGCTCGCTGGAATGCTTATCACCCTTGTATCGCCGGTTTCTCGGATAATTCCCGGTGGGGTCGAAATCGTTTACCGGAACGTTCCAATGATTGCCCATACCGCCGAAGAATATCTTGGCCCCCGTCGAGAAACATCGGGCGAATGTTTTTTTGTCCTGGTGCCATTTGCCTGTGTGAAAGGTCGTGTATCCGGCCTTCCGCAGGACCTCAGGCAGGGTTACGTGCTTTTCCGGGATTGTATTCCCTCTGCCCTCAAGCCCGAACAAAGTCCGGCCGCTCATCAGCATAGCGCGGCTGGGTACACACACAGCCCCGCTCATCGAGCCCATAATATAGGCGTTGGTGAAGGTCGTGCCGTTGCGCACAAGCGAGTCTATGTTGGGCGTAATGATATGGTCGTTGCCCAACGCGCCGATTGTGTCGAAGCGCTGGTCGTCGGTGAAGAAGAAGAGAATGTTTGGCCGTTTTCTTTCTGCACCCGTTACTTGCCCTGTACTGGCACAGCCCGACAATATCGATAGCGTCCCCGCCGAAGTTGCTGCGGAGCCGACTGTTTTCAAAAACTCTCTTCTTGTTTGCCTGCTCATATTATAAACGTTTCACATAGACATAATACGCCCCGCGGGATTCGCCCTTGTCATCCGTGAACCAGGTTTGCAGGCGTGTCTTGCCGGCCTTGAGCTGGACCTGGAATGTCACCGAATGTGCATCTTTGGGAATCGGCTTGGCTATATCCACATCTGCAATCTTCAATCTGGCCTCGGCCGCGCTAATGGGCTTGCCGCGTGGAATAGTAGCGGTGATAGGTTTATCAACCTCAACCGGCCAGCGCCGCAGAGCAAACTCGTATGTGCCGTTGCGGGCCACTTCCACCGCCCAGAAGCCATTGGCCTTGCTGCCGGCGCGGACAGCACGCTGGCTCCACGCCGGATTCGGACTGTGCCAGTCATGCGACATCAACTGGCACGGATTCTCTTCGTCCGAGCCGATGATAATCTCACAATACTTATCGAACTCCTTCGACAGGTCGGCCCACCACTCCTCGTAGGATTTGCGCAATTTCTCAACCACTTCAGGATTCGCATTGGCGATATTGTTCTTCTGGCCGGGGTCGGCCTTTATATCATAAAGCTCTTTGCCATTGACCAGCCGCCACCGCTCAGTCATGACCGCACTCTTGCG
>DAOVNI010000119.1 GCA_030630315.1 Phycisphaerae bacterium
TACAGGCGTGAGACAAGGCGGGTAATGCGCGATATGGGGCAAAACCTGCGAATCATCCCCAAAGAAACCAGTATAGATAAATTTTGGTCGGATGGTTTTTCGGAACACACAATGCCGGAGGAATATGTTCACCGCTTTGCCTCTCTTGAGGGCTTCAGCTACACCCACCTGACCGCCACTCTTCAAAAGAAGGTGGTGTGGCGAGATATGAATATTATATTGACCGGTATCTTGCCGGAGGTGCTGCCGCTCGACAAGCGACAGCAAAAACCGATGACTTTCTCAGTAGAACCCGGAACCGTTTACGTTGGGTTTGAAGTAGCCCACGGCTTGGATATTAAAGAGAGGGGCGTCGTCGATATTCTCGGCAGGACTTTCACCGTTATAAAGTGTCTTTCCCGAACCGGCAGCAGTGACGATATACGTGTCTATGGTCATCTTCACGACATACAAAGTATCCTCAATCTGGAAGGTAAAATTAACGAGATAAAGGCGTTAGAGTGCCTGTGTTTAATTGAAGATGAGAACGACAAGCGGAGTATGCTTGCTATAGCGCAAGAACAGCTTGCACAGATACTGCCGGAAGCAAAGGTAATATTACTGCAGGGCATTGCCGAAATTCGTCAAAAACAAAGAGCGGCGATGGAGGGGTATTTAGCGTTTCTTATGCCGGTTATTCTCGCTGTATGTGGAGCATGGGTTGGGGTTCTGGCAATGGTCAATGTCCGGGACAGGCAGCAGGAAATCGGTATTATGCGGGCCCTCGGATACGGCTCGGGCAGAATCACGCTGTTGTTCCTCGGAAAGGCGGTAATAATCGGTCTGCTCGGAGCGGCTGCGGGTTTCTTTATAGGAACAGCACTGGCTCTGAACTTTGGCCCCGGTATATTCAAGGTAACCGCTAAAGCGATAAAACCGGAATATGCCTGGCTTGCCTGGTCTCTTATCGTGGCACCTGTATTTACTGCTGTCTCCAGCTTTATACCGGCAATGATTGCCATAACTTACGACCCGGCGGTTACGCTGAGGGAAGAATAGATATGGTTGTTCTTGAGAATGTTGTAAAAACTTACCGAAGACGCCGGGGCGATGTCAATGCCCTCAGCGATATAAACCTGCAGATTGAAAAAGGTGAATTTGTAGTTATCTGCGGGCCCAGCGGCAGTGGAAAAACGACCTTGCTTATGACCATCGCGGCAATGCTGCGACCAACCAGCGGCAGCGTTTGTGTCGAGCAGAACAACCTCTATACAATGAGCATACGGGACAGGGCAAAATTCCGCGCCGAGAACATCGGCTTTGTTTTCCAGATGTTTCATCTCGTGCCGTATTTGAATATCATTGAAAACGTCGCTCTTGCTTGCGGAGTGGCTGAGGAAAAGAGGCCGACAGTTAAAGCAAACGAGTTACTGAAGCAATTAGGGTTGGCCCAGCGAGCTTTCCACAGACCTTCCGAGCTCAGTGCCGGCGAAAAACAGCGCGCCGCCGTCGCCAGAGCACTGTTCAATCGTCCGAAGATTATCCTTGCCGATGAGCCTACCGGTAATCTTGACCCTGATAATGCAGCTTCGGTAATTGGATATCTGTCTGAGTTTCATCACAGCGGCGGTACCGTCATCCTGGCCACTCATGGAACCGAAGCAGAGCAGTTTGCTGACAGGATAATTCATCTGCACAACGGCAGTATCAATAATTCCGGCTAAGCCCGAAACACAGCTATCAGGTTACCTGGTCTCCTGATTTCCCGGAGCCCTCATCCTGGATGTAGCTCTTCGCACGATAGCCTTTGGCAACAGGAATGAAAAGGACCGCCGTCACAAGCATCGCAATAGTAAAAAACCAGTAATAACTGGCTCCGGGGAGCTTGCTGGAGCCATCTTCATTTTGAATAAAGTAATTGACCAGGACGGTAAATAAATTTCCCAGGAATATCGTAGAAAGAAACAAGGCCATAATAAAGGACTTGATTTTTTTCGGGGCCTGCGTGTACGAGAACTCAAGCAAAGTAATCGAGACCATCACCTCTGCAACGGCTATAGTCAGGTGGGCGAGAAACAGCCAGCCAACACTCGGCGTAGCCCCGGCAACAACTCTCGTTTCAATGCAGCCTGAGATAGCAAAGGCCAAAGCCGCCACAAACAGACCAATCGAAACCTTGCGAAGCGGGGTCAAAGGAAATACCTTGTTAATCGCTGGATAAACGACATAGGAGAACAGGGGAATCAGGACCATTATCAAGAAAGGATTGGCAGCTACGATCTGCGATTCCAACCACTTAATGCCGAGCCAATTGCGATTCAAGTCTTTTGCCAGCAGGACCCAGGCTGAATCCATTTGGTCGAATAACGCCCAAAACATCACCACAAATACATAGAGTCCACAGAGTTTGCGTATCGCCTTGATTCCTTCACCGCTCAACGTTTCTTTGATACGCTTTATACCGCCTGCCGGGACATGAACGAACTTCTTCCGCCCAAGCCAGAATGCAAGAGTTGCTAACATCATCGAAACGGCAGGCACGCTAAACGCGACGCGAGGACCATACTTATCCAGCAATATGGGGACTAACCAGGTCGAAATACAGGCGCCCAGATTGATGGCGAAATAAAACCAGTTGTAAATTTTTTCCAGCAGGTGCTGATTGGTTTTTCCAAACTGGTCGCCAACATTCGCAGACACACAAGGCTTGATGACTCCTCCTCCGATCACTATCAGCGTCAGCCCAGTAATCAGTCCAAGGCGGGTTTGGTCAACTGCCAGTGCAAAAAATCCCACACAGTAAATAAGCGAGAAATAAAGGATTGCTCTGTACTTATCCAGCCAGATGTCCGAAATCACCGCTCCAACAATTCCCATAAAATACACTGCGGCAACGAATGCATGAAAGCAGATTTTGCTTTGACCTTCACTCATCAGGTCCCGCAGACCGCCTGCGCCCAACAAATACTGGGTCATGAACACAACCAGAATGCATCTCATACCGTAGAAGGCGAAGCGCTCGGCGGCTTCATTGGTGAGAATATACGGAATCCCTGCGGGCATTTTCTTCGATGGAATTGGTGCTGTTAGATACTTGCTCTTAGCCATAATGAGTTATGTGGTTCTTTTTGTTAGAGAAATATTATCCATCGCCTTTTTGACACGAGGATTTTCTACTCTCAAGTCAGCAAGATTGTTGTATATTATACACGTTACCGCCCAACATCAAAGAAGAAATCGAAGCAGTCCTTGGGACTCCTTCCGGAGGATGCGAAGATTCCACCGTCAGGTGTCCTGTGGACCGAAATCTGGCAAAACAAGGATGTTTTGCCCCGGAAATGGCCGAATGTGAAAAATAACAAGGATTACACCCTGGCAATTGAAAATTGGTCGTGTTCCAAAATCCACTTGATTTTAATCTCTGGAGCTGGTAATATCCCGGCGAAAGAATATAAATATGAAAGGAGTATCAAATTATGAGAACTTTATTGACCGCAATTATGATGTTGACAATGAGTGTTATTCCTTTTGGTTGTGGACCTGACGCAGAGGAGAAACAAAAGGAGAAACAGTTGCAAAAATTCATTACAGCGCACGTGGAAAAAATCAAACCTATGGAGAAGGAGACAAACCTTGCTTCCTGGGACGCGGCAGTTACCGGTAAGTCAGAGGATTATGATAAACTTAGCAAGTTGACACTCAGGCTTCGCCGGGTTTATACCAATCCACAGGAGTTTGCCTTCCTCAAAGATACGAAAGAATCCGGACAGGTGAAGGATGCAAAACTGGCCCGGCAATTGGATGTATTGCACAACGCCTATCTAAAGAACCAGATAGAGCCTGAGCTACTAAAAAGAATCGTTGATTTGGGCACAGAAATTGAAAAGAACTTCAGTACTTTCCGCGGCACCATTGAGGGGAAAAAGGTCACTGACAATAAGATCAAAGAAATTCTAAAAACGGAAACGGATTCCAGCAAAAGAGAACAAACCTGGCTGGCCAGCAAGCAAGTGGGAGCCGTGGTTGCAAATGATATCATCCAATTGGTCAAGCTGCGAAACCAGGCGGCCCGGAAGCTCGGCTTTGACAATTATCATACTCTTTCTCTTACCACCCGTGAACAGGATGTCAAAGAGCTGGACAGAATTTTCAATGAACTCTACGAATTGACCAACGGGCCTTTTGCCGAGTTAAAGGCTGATTTGGACCGGATGTTGGCAGCTAAGTGCGGCGTTGCCGTTACGGAACTTATGCCCTGGCATTATCACGACCCGTTCTTTCAGGAAACCCCTATGGTATATGAACTGGATTTGGATGCCTATTATGAAGATAAAGATGTCAAGGAACTGGCAGCAGGGTTTTATGCTGGTATTGGGTTGCCCGTGGAATCTATACTTGCCGGCAGCGACCTGTATGAGCGCGAAGGCAAAAATCCGCACGCTTTTTGTACGGATATAGATAGGGAAGGCGACGTTCGCATTCTGTGTAATATTAAAAATAACGAATACTGGACGGAGGTGACATTGCACGAATTGGGCCACGCGGTTTACGATAAATACCAGGACCCGAAAGTGCCGTACCTGCTCAGAAGACCGGCACACATTTTTACAACAGAAGCCATCGCAATGTTTTTCGGCCGATTGAGCCGCAATCCCGCCTGGATGCAGCAAATGTTGGAACTGTCGGATGAGCAACGGACGGAAATAGAAAAAGTCAGCGGCAAGTACGCCCGGCTCAAACAAATCATTTTCGCCCGTTGGGATATGGTAATGTATGATTTTGAAAAGCAACTTTATGCAAATCCCGACCAGGACCTCAATTCCCTCTGGTGGGACACCGTTGAGAAATATCAGTTTGTGAAAAGGCCGCCTGGCCGTGATAAGCCGGACTGGGCTGCCAAAATTCATTTCGCCATCGCACCCTGTTATTACCACAACTATATGCTCGGTGAGTTGCTGGCGTCTCAACTGCATCACCATATCGTTCACAATATTCTAAAACTTGAATCGGATGAAGACGTCGGTTATGTTAACCAGAGAAAGGCCGGTGATTTTCTGACTGAGAAAGTCTTTCAGGCCGGAGCACTCTATCATTGGAACGATATGATTGAACGGGCAACCGGGCAGCCATTGACGCCGAAATACTTCGTCTCCCAGTTTGTCAAAAGTAGAAACGATTAACCGCAGAGAACGCTGAGAGCGCAGAGAAAAACAAGAATAAAAGCGGAAGGAATGGCACAGCTTCGCCTCAAATCAAATATGGATACATACGCTTCTGACAGGCGTATTAAAAAACTCTGCGTGCCTTGCGAACTCGGCGGTAAAAAAATTGGGACAGGTGAGCTATGAATTCAAATGAACAGTCGTTAGCGGAAATTACGGTTAAGGCGGTTATTCTGGGCGTGGTGCTTTCGGTGGTACTGGCTGCAGCAAACGCCTACCTCGGCTTGTTCGCAGGGATGACGGTCTCGGCTTCGATACCCGCCGCAGTGGTGTCGATGGGGGTGCTGCGACTCTTTCGACGCAGCAACATCCTGGAGAACAACATTGTGCAGACGGCGGCGTCGGCAGGGGAGTCACTTGCCGCGGGCGTGATATTTACTCTGCCCGCCCTGGTGATTATGAACTACTGGAAACAGTTCGATTTTATATGGGTTACGGTAATAGCCGGGTTTGGAGGGCTTTTAGGCGTGCTGTTTACGATACCGCTGCGCCGGGCGTTGATTGTGGAGGGCAAACTCAAGTTCCCGGAAGGCATA
>DAOVNI010000268.1 GCA_030630315.1 Phycisphaerae bacterium
ATCTCAAACTCACTTACCTGCAAATCTTCTCCGGCTCTCACTTTTATCTTCCTGTTTCGTGAAAACGATGGATAAACCTGACAAAAATACGGCGAATCTTCCAACTTGCATATCAACGCTGCTACATCGCCCGCATCTGCCGCCACCCCACCTATCACCACCTTAAATCTGACGTCACCCGGCAACGGCGCTCCTTTTCCGCCAAACTTAGCTCGAGCTACTCTTACAGCAGAACCGCTGCCAGATTTGCCCTCTTGTTTGTCTGCAAACCTCTCGGCGCCGAATTCCACCTTGTTAAGTACTATCTTTTCATCAATCAAAAAGCTTATCTCGGCTAAAACGCCTGCAACATCAATTTTGGAATCAATTTCTTCTATAGATTTCACTTTTTTCTGCAACCTTGTTACTTCGCTTTTAATCCTGGCGAATTCTCGCGATGTACTTTCCACTTCCGCTTGTTTCACCGTCCCCTCAGCAAGCTCTGCCGTGGCTTTTGAAATCGAGTGAGTGGCGACAAGGCTCCACACCACCATCACCACAAATACACCGCCCAGAGCGACGCATTGTGTGCGATAACTAACCTGCCGCCGCTTTCCGCTCGTATACCATTTTGGAAGAAAATCAACTTCTCTCATAAATCAATTATCTCCGTCCAGGTCCTTAAGACTGAGCCCCACGGCTACCGCCCACTCACAGAGCAGACCTCGCCTGTCACTATCGAAATTTATATTCATCATATCAAAGCCCTTCAACGGCTGAGCCACCTCAATCTCAACCGTCAATTGGCGCCTCAAAACGTTAAGCAAAATATTTTCGTATGCCTCCCCGCCGGCGAAAACCGCTCGCTCCACACGCTTGCCCCTGAATGTCACCGTATAATATCTAAAACACAGTGATATCTCTCTTGCCAGCTCTTCGGCAACTATCCC
Organism: Phycisphaerae bacterium; assembly: GCA_030630315.1. Classification (GTDB taxonomy): domain Bacteria; phylum Planctomycetota; class Phycisphaerae; order Sedimentisphaerales; family Anaerobacaceae; genus JAUVYQ01. The sequence goes on from DAOVNI010000268.1 coordinate 930, forward strand.
TACTGCATCAACCATAACCTGTCGTGTCGATGCATCGAGAGGGACGCCATTTTGCCCTCCTTGCAAAACAGGAACACTGCTGCCTTGTTCCGTCGAGCCTGACGCCGGTGCCCAAAGACCTCTTTCAGCGCTTATCGACCGTTCCATTCTCAGCTTGTCTCGCAGCATCTCAGCTTCGTTGATGTTAATACCTAATCTTGCTGCGATTTCCCGATTAAATTTCTCGCCACCAATCGGTATCTGCTTAACGAAGCTAATTTCTCCTCCACGGCCGAACACCACGGTGGTAAACCGGCTTCCAACATCCACAAAAACCACCGTCTGCTCTCTATCCTCCTGACGCCGCAGCGACCTCTCAAAGCTCCTGAACAGCGCACACGGAACCGTATCTATCCCCACCGGTCGGAGCTGGGCTTCCTCAAGCATCTCAATGTGGCTCTTTATTGTTTCATTATCTGCTGCAAACAATATCAGCTCATTCTTAATTTCATCACCCTGTCGAACATTGCCGGCAAGCACGTAGTTAATTACGTCCTTATCCGGGTCCAATCCGAAACGCTGGGCGGCTTCTTTTCTCAGGGCCTGCTCGATTTTCTCGTCCTCCGCCTCCGCCAATCGCAAACTCGTTATTTTCAATCTGTCATTCGGCAAACACGAGACAACATTTCGCCCGCGAAAGTTACCCTCCGCCAGCATCCGCTTTATCGCCGAAATGACAAAGCTTCTTCTTTCTTCTCCATCACCACCTATATTGGGGTCAACGCGAACTTTATCTGCCGCAAGAACCCTCATCTGCCCCCCGTTTCTGACCAGTTGAATCATCTTGACAGAGTTATGACCTATATCCAGTCCTATCGGCCGCAAACCTCGACTTTTCAATTTCCAGCTTATCATTTACGTTCTTCCCGTCAGTCCTCAATCGATATGAATCCCGTAACGGGCTCGACAGTAATCGTCGTGGTCGTCCCACCCGCTTGCAGGCTGATAACGCCGCTGTTTAGCGGGTTCGAAGTTCCTGACCCGCTGTAGGGACTACCCAGATAATCAAATGTAATCGTATGGCTGGAATCAGGGTCAAAAACAACATCAGCAATATCAACCTTGTTCAGCCTGCCGTCATTTCGAAAATCTACAATGTAATCGAATCCCTTTTTCACAGGATGCGGTATTATGTCACCGGCTTGATTCTTTATGCTGTAACGCTCTGTTGTCTTATCAAACACCACCGAAAAATTTTGTCCCCTGCTGATTGCCATACTTTTGGCGTATTCCAGGTCCGCGGCAATCATATTTGCCGCAGACCGAATCTGCATGCTGGCTGCCGAAGTCATCATCGGTATCGCCACCATCGCTGCTATCGTGATTATCACAACCACAATTAGAATCTCTATCATAGTAAAACTACGAATGCAGCTTTTATGGGACAGACTGCGAACTACTAATTCTGAACTATGAGCTAACATTCTCACCGACCTTATCTCTCTATCCTGGCATATATGAACCCATTCCTCTGTTCTTTCTTCGTCCCCTTCCGTGCTCATCTTTACCGGCCGGTCGCCTAATGCAAACAAGCCGTTGCGCTCTCTAACGTTTAAGACCTGTCCAGGCGAGCATATACCGTCCGGTTTTCTTATCCGCCTTGACTTTTCCACACACACCAAAAGTGATATAATTGCCATTCCTATACCTATCTACGGTTAATACCGACAAAATTGGTACAATCGTCAAAATAATACGACTGAAACCATCGAACTATTTCGATGTCCGACGGCGCCGGGGTATGTGATTGATGTCATTAACTTACTTCGGATTTTTCTTCGTATTGTGTATAAAGGCCGATAAGCATTTCTCTTTTAAGTCCTATCATTATGCTCTGTAAACTGGCTTCATTTTCTTTTGATACTTCTAAAAAATGCTCCTGCAGCCGAGCCCCAGTTCTCCGCGACACCGCCCGGCCAAACCACAATAGCTGTCTTTGACGGCGCGGCGGTTATGCTAACATTACTGCTGCC
>DAOVNI010000011.1 GCA_030630315.1 Phycisphaerae bacterium
AGATTGTAGGGTGGGCTTCAGCCCACCGTTGCTACTAAAACGATATCAGATTGTAGGGTGGGCTTCAGCCCACCGTTGCTACTAATCACTTGAATCGCCCCCGTCATAAAATATATATTCTCCATTTTTCTTTGAACCATAGCCCAGACTTGTTATAATAACTCTGTATCCGTCTTTTCCACTCTTTTCAAAGGAGAAACAAAATGAAAAGACAACATATCCTTCAATGGGCAATCCTTGTAGCCTTGGTTCTTACCATTAATCCGGCTTTCGCCGGACGAATCATCTACGTCAATGCCGATGGCGACGGTGCAAACAACGGCTCATCCTGGGCCGACGCCTACAACTACCTTCAGGATGCCCTAAGTGCCGCTTGGAGCGGCGATGAGATCCGCGTGGCTGAGGGCATCTATACACCCGATAGTAACTTAGCTGACCCTAATGGCTCGGGCGATCGAACCGCCACCTTCCAGCTAAAAAATGGCGTAACTCTTAAAGGCGGCTATGCAGGTTACGGTGAACCAGACCCTGATGCCCGAGATATAGAGGCATATCAGACCAGCCTCAGCGGCGACCTTGCCAGCAACGATATAGATGTGAATGAGCCCTGGGATTTGTGGGATGAGCCGACACGGGCCGAGAATAGCTACCACGTTGTAACCGGCAGCGGAACAGATGCCAATACCGTGCTGGATGGCTTCACAATCACTGCCGGAAATGCCAATGGACCATACCCTGAGTACTGCCACGGCGGAGGGATGCGCAACGAATACAGTAGCTCGACGGTGAGCAACTGCACTTTCAGCGCAAACTCAGGCAATTGCAGCAATAGCGCCGGGATGGTCAATGAACACAGCAGTCCTAAGGTGACCAACTGCACGTTCATCGGAAACAACCGGTGCGGGATAGCAAACTGGTACAACAATACTCCGACTCTGACGAACTGTACATTCATTGGGAACGGTCTTGGGGTGGCAAACCATTACGACAGTAGCTCGACTCTGAGGAACTGTAAGTTCATTGGGAACCGTGAGGGAATTGAAAGTTTTGGGGGTATTACAACGCTGACTAACTGCATATTCAGCGGGAACAGACGGGCTACCTTCTTCGACTACAGCAGCAGCAAGCCCATGCTGTTGAACTGCACATTCAGTGGGAATGCAGGAGTGATAGGAGTCGACGGCGGCGCCATTGCAACACTAAATAATTGCGTCCTCTGGGGCAACGAGAGGCTACAATATGATTATGATGGTGTACTCATCATGAATTACAGTTGTATCCAGGGTGGCTGGCCCGGTGAAGGTAATATCGATGCCGACCCCCGCTTTGTTGACCTCGGTTACTGGGACTCAAACGGTGTCTGGATTGATGGTGATTATCATCTGCTGGAAGGTTCACCCTGCATCGATGCCGGCGACCCGAATTATGTGGCTGAACCGAACGAAACAGACCTCGATGGTAAACCCCGTATAATCGGCGGGCGAATCGATATGGGCGCTTACGAATACAGTCCTCCAATACCAGCCGAGGTTAAGATTGTCCCGCGTACCATCAATTTAACAAGTATGGGCAAATGGATTACCTGTTATATCTCGCTTCCCGAAGATTACAATGTTACTGATATCGACCCCAACAGCATTCTTCTTGAGGAAGAGATTCAAGCGCAGTTGTTCCAGGTCAATGAACAAGAGCAAGTTGCCATAGTCAGATTCAGCCGGGAAGAGTTGCGAGCCATCCTCGACACTGGCGATGTCGAGCTGACCATCACCGGCCAATTGACGGACGGAACCGTCTTTGAGGGAACAGATATAATTAGAGTAATAGATAAAGGCGGCAAAAAGTAACTCGCCCTACTTAATCGCCGGTTGATTTCCCGCCACAGCGCCGTCAATAGCTTCTTTAAGCGCAGCGACTGCCCGCCCCCACCGCTTTGCTTCGCTTTGCGAAGCAGTGGGGGGCAGCTTTTCGTAAGCGGCGTCGATAGATTCTTTAGCCCGTTCGAGCCTGCCCATCTGGTAATAAACATAGCCTAACAAAAACTGCAGCTCAGGCGCCCCGCTCATTTGGAGCCACTCTTCAACATTGGCTATCCTGCTTTCGAGCTTGTCCCTGTCACCTACCATAGCCACAAGGTCTATCTTAAACCGCGCATATTCAGGGAAAATCTCCAGAGCCCTCGAAAGAAACAGGGCACTGCTCATATATTCGCCGGCGGCAAATAACGCATGGCTCCTGCCGGCGTATGCAAGTGGGTCGTCCGGCTTGTAAATCGACGCAAGGGTGAAAGAGTCCGCAGCGCGATAGTACCTGCCCTGTTTTAGATATACCTCGCCGGCCCGCATATGCTGATTGAACTTATCGTTCGAGAAGGAGGCAAAAGTCTTGTGTGGACCCAGAATCGCTTTAGCTTTGGCAGATACATCAACGTCAGTTCCCAAAATATTTCGTATTTCATCGTCCGTCGTCCATCGTCTGTCCTCTGTCGTCCGTTGTCTGCCCTCTGTCGTCCGTTGTCTGTCTTCTGTCCTCCGTCTTCTGTCCTTTGTCTTTTGTCCCCTGTCTTCTGTCCTCCGTCTTCTGTCCTCTGTCTTTTGTCCTCTGTCTTCTGTCCTCTGTCTCTGCGCAGCTTCTTCAGGCTTTTCCGCCTTCGGCAGCTGCTCAAGACCTTTTTGTAACTCATCAATTCGCCGCTTCATCTGCTCATAAACACCAGGCTGGGCTTCCTCTTCGTCGGCCTGCTCTTTTGGCTTCTGCAGTTTAAGAGCTTGCAATACATCTGCGCTGCGCTCAAGCTTAGTAAGCGGCCGCAGAGAATCATCCCGGCTAATCAGGCTTTGCTTCAATTGTGGTGCCCTGTGTCCTAACTGCTTTAGGTCCTGCCGCAATCGTTCCATCTGCGCCAGGTTCTGCTCATCCGCTATCCTTTTGGCTTGTGCGTATGTGGCGACTCCATCTAAAATAAGTTGTTCGAGCTGCTGTGGAGTAAACCGCATCGGCCGGATTTTGATACCGCCCAGGTCCGGCCCTGACGGACTCGATACCGTAGTGTCCCGGCCGGACAAAGCCTGCTCCTTCCCCCATTTAATCGCCGACCTGACTCCCGGAGCAAATCGGTCCGCAGCACGACCGCCAATCCTTGTGGTTGCCGGCCTGAAGACGCCGGGGCGGCCGGGTCTCGTAGTGGTTACCGTCCCCGATGGTGAATAATATGGTGTGTATCTGCCGGAAAGCGTGCCGAAATCCCCCGACCTCGCTGAACGCCTCAAAAAAGAATCAAGCGACGACGAGCCAATCGCCGCTCCAAAATCTGTGGTCGCCCGATACGGCACAACGCCGCGAAAGTGCCTGCCGCCGGCAACATTGCCGGTAATTATGAGGTTGCCGCTTCTATCAATCGGGTTAGGACTGCGAAACAGGCCGCTGCCGACACTGCTCGGCGGAACCGTCCCTGAACCAATGGGATTGCCAATCATGGGATTCCTAATCGCCCAGCCAGTCCCCGAAAAGAAGGTAAGAAATACCACGACCACAATAAATAACAATCGAGCCTTCATAATATTAAATACTCCATACTCCCACAGGTATGTTCACAATTAAAAATATTTTATCTTACACAATCTTATATTTCGGCTTTTCAGCCCAATTCAGTTTAGTCGCCAGGGTGTCCCATCGGGTTCGAAGCGGATTATTCACAATCAGGAAATCGCTGCTTTCCCTCTCGACTCTTACCACATCATCAATCGACAGCCTGCACGAGACCTGACCGTCGATCGAAACGGTCGTGCCTTCATTGACGCGTACGCCAACGACCTCCACTCTACTATCGGCATTGATAACGATAGGCCGAAAGCTCAGCGAATGAGGACAAATCGGCGTAATAACCATCGCCTCCATCTTGGGCGACAGTATAGGGCCCCCCGCCGAGAGATTATAAGCGGTTGATCCAGTCGGAGTGGAAATTACAAGGCCGTCGCTTACACAGCCGGCGATGGGCTGACCATCCACCGACATCTTCAGCTCAATCGTTCTAAAGGGCGGCCCGGCGGTGATAAAAACATCATTGATAGCCGCCGAGCAGAATTTTTCCCGGCTCTTATTAGCCATACTGAAAACTCTACAGCCTAACATCATCCGCTTCTCTATCGGCGCTGTGCCTTTCGTTAAACGAGGGAAAAATTCCTTGAGTTCGCCGACGCTGAATTCCGCCAGGAAACCGAGCTTGCCGAGATTAACGCCTATCACCGGGACACCGCTCTGACTCAAATTCCTCGCCGCCGAGATAATGCTCCCATCGCCGCCGAAAACAATCGCAAAATCGCATTTTTTCAAAATCTCGGCTGTACAATTCTCAATACGATAGCTTTCTATTATCTCTGCCTTGCCCTGTGCAAAGTCGGTAAATTCCTTAATTGCCTCAGCGACGTGTCCCTTTTTCGGGTCGCCGAAAACCACCAATCTTGGCAAACTGCTTTTTGCCATCTTATCGTCTCAAACAATTAAATTCTCAGTCTTAACCCATCGATTATCGACCATATTGCACCAACAATCAACTAAAATCCACCAACTCAAAACTAAGCACTAAAAACTAAATTACTTGACAGCAATTTCACTTTACGCTATTGTTTACCCCGTGAGATGGTGAGGAATTATCTCATTGGCGAATTTTCATATTTTTTGACGATATGAGCAGTATGAAAAATGTCATTTCATTGTTTTCAGGCGCACTTGGTTTAGATTTGGGATTGGAGAAAGCTGGATTTGTCCTTAGAGCAGCAATTGAATGCAATCAATTTGCTATTCAGACAATAAAAGAAAATCGAAGACACCTTAGGACAAAGAAGCTGGTATTAATTGATAAGAGAGTATCTCTGAAGAATGTTGGCGTAATTTGTGAGGAAATTTTAAAAAAGACCAGACTCAAAAAAAGTGGCCGTTATGTTTTGGCCGGGGCCCCACCATGTCAACCATTTAGCACAGCGGGCAAACGGGCTTCGTTAAAGGACAGTCGCAGTTGTGGGTTTCAAATCTTTTTGAAAGCGATAAGAATTCTTAGGCCAAAGTTTTTTGTGATTGAAAATGTCAAAGGGATATTGTCCGCAGCAAAAAAACATAGGCCACTGGCCAAACGGGGACCTGGTTTCCCCCAATTAACTCGTGAGGAAGAACATGGTTCCTGGTTTAAAGAGTTACTTGATGATTTAAACGAGCTTTGCGATGATATTGGATATTGTGTTACTTGGGGACTAATCAATTCTGCTGATTACGGCGCTCCTCAGGTGCGCGAGCGAGTTATATTCATAGGTTCATTAGATGGGTATTTTGTATGGCCTGAAGCCACTCACTCCAAAGGTGGAAATAACGGAACGAAGAAATGGGTGGCTTTAAGAAAAGGGCTTAAAGGTCTTAAGGACAAGGAACCAGCTTATAAAGAGTTTAGCGAGGAGAGTTCGAATTATTTGAAATTAATCCCAGAAGGCTCAAACTGGCATGCACTGCCTAAAAATCTTCAACCTAAGGCAATAGGTGCTGCTTTCAAATCATGGGGTGGGCGAGCAGGATTTTTAAGGCGTCTTTCATGGACAAAGCTTGCCCCTACTATCACAAATAACCCAAAAACAAAAGCAACGATGCTGTGTCATCCCACAAAAACCAGACCACTTAGTGTACGAGAGTGCGCGAGAATACAACAGTTTCCTGACGATTGGAGTTTTTCAGGTAGTACGGCAGCGCAATACCGGCAAATAGGAAACGCAACACCTCTTGGTATTGGTGAGTCAATCGGGGACGCTATAAGGAACGTGGAAGACAACGGGACAAACGAGCTTTATCCCAAGAAACTCTATTGTGCTGACCCTGCACTACTGGAACGGATCATTAACAGCCCAAAAACGATGTTAAATCCACCAAGAATGCGGAAAATCAAAGGCATAGAGCAAGCAAGGTCATGGCTTAACGGCAGAGCAAACAAAAGAACGGATTTTGAGAAATATGAGGCGATAAGCCCAAAAGAAGCAGCAGTGGGCTTCAAATAATTCTAAGGGCCTCCAATTGCTACATGGAAAGGAAGCTTAGAAAGACGCTCAAGGGCGGAAAGTTCAAGAACGTTCCGGCTGTACGTTCGAAGACAATGGCGGCCATTCGCGGTAAAGATAATCGGACCACTGAGCTTTGTTTCCGAATGGCACTTGTTCGGGAAGGAATCAAAGGATGGGAGACCAACGCTGAAGATTTGGTTGGCAAACCGGATTTCTTTTTCCGAAAAAAACACATTGCTGTATTTGTTGATGGCTGTTTTTGGCATGGATGTCCTAAATGCGGGCATTACCCAAAGACGCGCAGTTCTTTTTGGAAAATGAAGATACTCCGAAACAAGGAACGAGACAAAAAAAACAGACAGCGACTCCGTAGAAATGGTATAAAGGTAATAAATATATGGGAGCATTCCTTAAAAGACCCGAAACGGTTAGAATTAAAAATTAAGATGTTAAAAACCGCATTGAGAACATAAACAAATATGACAGAAAGTAAATGACAGAAAATCTAAGAAAAGGTGATTTATATGGCGAAGAAAGGTAGACATGATTGGAAAGCACCGTCCTGGCTCAAGGAATCTATTGCTTCGACAGCATGGTTTCATGATAAAAAAGTCGAAGTCTACGAAGGAACTACAGAAATCAACGGCATTAGTCTTTGGAGAGAGAATTATCGCACTATGCTGGACTTAGACCATATCCAGCAAATTCTAAAGAAAGACCTCCGCAAAATAACAGATGACGAAATTATTGAGCATATTCTTCTCCACGACCTCCATAAAATACCCGATTTAGCAAAATCTATAAAGCTCGATGGAGTTCGAGTTCCTTTGATTTTATCATATGGTAAGAAACTGATAGATGGCAACAGGCGTTTGTTAGCATGTCGGTATTTGATGAAAAAAGAAAAAGATCATACTGAAAAATTTACAGTATCGATCGTAAAATGTCTGAGTCCAAGGGTTTCCAAAGAGATAAAACTTAAAATTATTGCAGAAATGAATTTTCTGCCGCAGCATAAGGAAGAATGGCCCCGGTATGTCAGGGCTCAGTTCGCACTCCAAGAATATGAAAATTTTTTGAGAACATCAAAAAATGAGAAAGAAGCATATAAACACGTCAACTATTTCCTAGATATACCACCTGCTGATTTGAAGCGGTTCCGCGAAGTCTTGAAAATGATAGAAGAATATGTCAAATTTGTAGAACGAGCAGGGAAAAAAAAGCGTCAAGACGCTGAGATATTTGGCCGGTCGAAATTTCATTTCTTTGAGGAGCTCCACAACAAAGCTGATGTTATTGATAAACCAGTAAAGAAAATGTTTTTCAGGTATCTCAGCGACCAGCAAATCACATCCATGACAAAAGTGCGGGAATTTGCCGCAATTCTAAGATATGCTCCTGCAAGGAAACACTTAGAAAAACAAAACGGCAGTTTTGAGTTGGCAAAATCCATGTATGCTGAATCCGCAAGTCCAAAAAAGGCCTTGGCAAGGATAAAGCGGTTTTGTGCATGGATAGAAAATTTATCTCGTGTCGAAAAAAACAGCATATCCGTTGATTTAAAAAAACGGCTGAGCAAGGCCGTGCAGAAGCTCTTGAAAAAATAAGGGAATTAATTCACATGGGAAAGATACACATAGTTGGCGAAGAGCATTCCTTTACTTATGATGCGTGTGAGAGTAGATATCCTAAAAAAAAGGGAGATACTCGCAAGTTTATACCTTATGGACATAAAGAACTAGTTTCAGCTTTAATGGAAAAAACAATATCTGTGAAGGAACCCGCCCTTGTCCCGCTTTGGAACTCAAATGCAGGGACAGTCGAAATGGGCAGACAAGATCGTACAGTAAATTTGTTTTTACGAAAAGCAGGATCCATTCATGACATATGGCCACAGCAAATAGTTTTCAAGTTAACTGTAAAGAACGGCAGTATTTCTTCAGAAAGTAAGATATTTTCAGTTGGCGTTGCAGAAAAACAGTGTTCTGGTTTTTTTAAAAAACACAATATAGACGCAAGCCAGTTTAATGGAAAGGGTGCTACTACTAAGGCTGCTGCTGCTTTCATAAAAGAGGCAAAGTCGGGTGACGGTTTGCTCTGTAGCGAGAACCTTTTGAATGCCGAGGGGTTAGATATATCAGATGAAGAAGTAACAAACCCAAATAATTTTACCATTTTCTCTACGTTTAACAAGATGCCAATCTCTTTTACGGGCCAACCTAAAGTATCTCTCGGGTGTATTAGTATGGGTTTGGAGGGCAACGAAATTCCGTATGAGTTCATAGACTATTACAAGGACATGCTCGATATGTCTGAAATTGAGCAAGCTCAAGATTTACCTTTATCAATGCCTAAGATCTTGTTCATTTTACGTTATGAGGAGTCAAAAGCATTGATGCTGATGGAAATGGATGGAGGGACTTCAGCTGAGAGCCCATGGGAAGCTCCAGAGATTGGATCGGGTTTGGATTTTTATGACGAAGTGGGAAGAGTATTCGAATCACTTTCATTAAAAGTATCAGATCTTTTTAAAAATAAATTTAATAGTGGCGATAATTGTGTCTTCTACGGGTTCGGCTCCAGCTATATGTGGGTCTGTCCGGCCTTAAACATATCAGTTCATGGCTACGATAAAGAGCTTGTCCAGAAGTGCGCAGAAATTCAAGTCCGCCACTTAAAATCACTCCTCGACGCTGGTATAGAATTACCCAAACCTGCTGTAGCTGAATTGAAGCGGTTCGCAAAGGATCCAGGTAGTTTGAAACTGGCTGCGGACTCTGAGCCAGATGGCCCCTAAATCCCAACACGGTATGGATTTTATAAAATTTGTTGACATAGGAACAACGAGTTAAAATTCACTCTCCGCTACTTGACCTGATAAACAACTACGCAACTCTCTCTCACTAACCCCCGACTAAGCCAGCCAAACTACTCTACAGGCAAGATATTCGCTCAGCACCATCTGAATCAGTAATCCTTCTGTCTGATCTACAAAATAGCGATATCTGCTTGCCTGAACTGTTAGCCAGTCCCTTTCGTATTCAACGGTGCCGCTTTTGACTGCACTAATGAAAGCGCGACTGCCTATCTCTGGCCATAAAGGAGCTGAAGATGTTGGTCCTTGCTCGAATGTAGTCCTTTGTTCATCTGACATGACAACGAAAGGCACGAATGAGATTTCCTCTGGTTCTCCTAACTGCGGAAGACCAAGCTGAAACGCCGCATGACCACGAGCAAGTTTCATTATGACGGTCTTGACCCGATCTTCTTCTACTTTCCAGACAAGCTTCCCATTGTCGTCTTTTGTGCGGCCTTTTGCTATTCTTACACCAAGGCTCGGATTCTCTGTCAGTATTTTCTTGACCTTATAGCGTTCTACCTCATCAGGTTCAGCCGAACCATTAATAACACACTCTAGCAAGCAGGCGACATATTGTTCGTGTGTTGAGAAACTATTGTTGCAATCCTCACAGGCATCTACGACAGGAACATCGGGTGGTAATGGCTCATCGAGAAATACCCTAGAAGGGACGTGGTCTCTCGTATTTGGTGTGCCTCCACAGTAAACACACATACCTATTAAACGCTGATCAACAAAAAGATGGCGTGGATCCATGTGATTTCCATGTTTCCTAACAAAAACCGAAAAACTCTTTCCACTTTCAAACCACACAATACCAAAAACCACAATTCCCGCCTGCCCCCAGGGTGAGCTCCTGCGCACCCACAAGCCGGGGTCAACACATAAAATTCTGCCACGCTAATTCGTATCCTGAAATCTGTGGCCAATTTTCTTTTGTGTCTTCGTGCCTTCGTGGTTAAATTTAATAAACTCTGCGTTCTCTGTGTCCTCTGTGGCTAAAAAATCCGTGTAATTTGTGGCTCGTATCGAGCATCCAACATTTACGTTTTTAGCATCTTTTTTGCCGTCTTCACTATTTTATCGGCATTTACACCGACCTCCATAAGCTGGGTGCTGCGGGAATCGTGCTTTATAAATCTCCTCGGCGCACCAAGAACTCGTATTGCGTATTGCGTATTGCGTATGGCGTTCTGCGATGCAGCCAATTCAAGTACGGCCGACCCAAACCCGCAGGCGCTGGTGTGGTCCTCGACCGTTATCAGGCCTTTGCCTTTCTCCAGCAGAGAGATAATTTTTTTATCCACAGGAGCTGCAAAACGCGCATTTATCACATCAACCGCAATGCCGTCTTTATCCAGCAAGCTGGCTGCTTCCAGCGCCTCGGTCAGGACGCTGCCGTAGCTAACAATCGCCACGGCTGAATCTTTTCGTCTTTTAACAACAACGCTTTTGCCCAGCCTGAACGGCTTAGCACAAGCCCGGCAGACGTATGCCGGGACAAAGTCCTGGGACGGGACAAGGTCTTTGGGATACCTTATAACGACCGGGCCATCCTGGCCCAGAGCAAATTCCAGAGCCAATTTCATTTCAACCTCATTTGCAGGTGCGGTCAGCACCATATTTGGCAGCATTCGCAAAAATCCAATATCCATTAGACCATGATGTGTCGGGCCGTCCGAGCCGACAACCCCGGCCCTGTCGATACAAAAAACAACCGGCAGATTCTGCAATGCGACCTCCTGGAATATCTGGTCAAAGCTTCGCTGCAGAAAGGTCGAGTAGATACAGACCACCGGCTTTAAGCCGCTCCCGGCCAGCCCGGCTGCAATATCCACCGCCGCACTTTCGGCGATACCCACATCGTAGAACCTGTCAGCGAACCTTTTACGAAATTCGACCAGCCCCGTGCCGTCGCACATCGCCGAGGTTATGGCAACAATCCTGCCGTCCTTTTCAGCCAACTTTGTCAGATGCTCGCCGAATACATTGGTAAAGCTGCGCCTGCCCGGCACCGAGGCGGACTCAACAGTGTCCCCATTCATTTTGAATGGGCCTGTCGAATGAAATTTGCTGGCCCCGTTAGAAGCAGGATAGATGGGCCCCGTCATAGCCTTTTTCCTCTCTGCCCTGGTAAGGCCGGAGCTTCTAATGGGGCTGTGGCGTGAACCAGCCGGTCGAAAACCATTGCCCTTTCTCGTGAAAACGTGCAGAATCGCAGGGTGATTCAGGTCGGCCAATGCCTCGAACAATTGTATAAGTGCCCCAACGTCGTGGCCGTCAACAGGGCCAAAGTATGGGATATCCAAGCTCTCAAACATCTGACTGGCCGGCAACACCATTCGAATACTCTTCTTAATCCTCTCAATCGCTTCCTCAACACTTTTGCCGATAACGGGCATATGCTCCAGAATGTTACGCGTGGTCCTGCGCAAATCCTCATAGGTCTGGCTCAGGCGCACCCTGGAGAAGTATTTTGCCATTGCGCCGACAGTTGCGTCTATTGCCATCGAGTTGTCGTTGAGCACGATTAGTAATTGCCGTCTAACTAAACCGAGATTATTGAGCGCCTCGAAAGAAACGCCGTTAACAATACTGGCATCTCCCACCACTGCCACGATTTTGGGGAATTTTGAATTTTGAATTTTGAATTTAGAAATTTTTTCATTTTTAATTTTTAATTCTTCACCTATTGCCATTCCGATTGCCGTTGCTATTGCGGTGCCGGCGTGGCCGACGGTGAAGCGGTCATATACGCTCTCAGCGGGGTTGGGAAAGCCGCTTATCCCGCCGGGGAGGCGAAGGCGCTCGAATGCCTCTTTCCTTCCGGTAATGATTTTATGCGCATAGCATTGATGGCCGACGTCCCAGAGGAGCTTGTCTTCCTTGAAATCGAAGACATAGTGCATCGCCAGCGTCAATTCCACTACGCCGAGATTGCTGGCCAGGTGACCGCCGGTTTTGCTGACCGAATTGAGAATAAACCGGCGTATTTCGTCTGCCAGAGTCCGAAGCTCGCCTACCTTCAGCTTTTTGACGTCCGCCGGACTATCTACCCCGTTTAGAAACTTCCATTTTTCATGTGATGCTTGCGTCATACTATTCGAACCTTTCCGGTGAAGTTTCCAACGGGGTCTATTTGTTCTAACAATTTATTCACAAAAAATACTCGCAATTACCTTATACGAACAATTTCAATCAAAAGTACAGGTATTTTTAGTTTTTAGTGCTTAGTTTTGAGTTGGAGGAAAATCAATCAAATCTGCAGCACCCTAAAAGCAAAAATCAGAATTTTCAAATTTTTTTTTAGTCGTTTTATGATAACAAGTTATCTGCGAAAGAGCCACCTTTAATATGCTTTTTTTCGCATCAAACGTGCAGGTTGGGCCACAGAGAAATATAGCCACGAATTACACGAATTTATTAGACGCAGATTTATTTCGTATTGCGTATGTCGTATGTCGGGAAAGTGAAAAACTAAAAGTCAAAAGTGCAAAACCACAGTGTAAAAAGCAAAATTGTGGAGGGCCTTCGGGCGAAGTTTCGACTTTGGTTTTTTATTGGCCAGCCGGTGAGGGTGGCGATTACTTCGTCAATTTGCTTCAAAAGTGGGATGGTTTGGTACATGATATCAGTTCCCCATTTCCCCATGGAAACGTGTATATTGACTACCAAGCAACAGGAATGGGAACAACGATTATTCTTCTCTCTGGTGGAAGGATAGCCAGCAAAAACCACCCCACAATCCAAAGGTTTGCTTGTGGTTATCTCACGGATTTTCGCAGTAACAAGCAAGGATTTAAGCACTACAAATACTGGATTTCCGAAGCACAGTTTGTCGCTGTATGTAGTCGATTAGTAGGTTAAGCAGTACAGTTGTTAAGAACCTGAAAACCGATGTAAAGGACACGACAGTGCCATAAAGAACTTGACTCTATGACGTAAAGAAGGGATTGTATTATGGGGATAAAAATACTGATTGCAGATGACCATAAAATTGTGCGTGAGGCCATCGGTTCTTTGCTGAACAATGAACTTGGTCTGGAAGTTGTTGGCGAGGCAGAAGATGGTCGAGCTGCAGTACAACTTGCCCGGGAATTACAACCTAATGTCATTGTTATGGATATCGCAATGCCCAATTTAAATGGTATTGAGGCCACGCGCCAAATAGTTCACGAACTGCCCAGCGTCAAGATAGTCACCTTATCAGAACGCTCAGACAAGCGCTCTGTGCTCGAAATGCTTAAAGCAGGAGCATCGGGTTACGTTCTGAAGCAATGTGCATTCCAAGAACTGGTCTTAGCCATACGGAATGTTGTTTCAAGCCAGACTTACCTCAGCCCCCAGATAAGCGAAGCAGTTGTTGAAGAATACCTAAATCCCTCGGCGGGATATGATGACTCGGTTTACTCAGTATTAACACCGAGGGAACGAGAGATGCTCCAGTTGTTCGCGGAGGGCAAGTCGGCGAAAGTAATCGCAAGAGAATTATGTGTTAGCGTAAAAACTCCTGAATGGCACCGCAGCCAAATCATGAAGAAGTTAGGTGTACGAAGCATCGCCGAGCTTGTTAAGTATGCTATAAGCGAGGGATTGACTTGCACCTATGCCTGACACGGCTTAGCATACGAACGCAACAGAATAAATAGCTATGTTTTGAGAAACTGCTTTAGTCTCATAATAAGTTTCTCTGGATTTCGGGTCTGGCACTCCCAGACTACAAGTACTTTCCAGCCTGCTTTTCGCAACTTGCGAAGATTTCTTTTATCTCTTGCAATATTGCCTTCACGTTTTGACTGCCAGAACTTTGCGCGGGTTTTTGGTTTAACCTTTCCATAGCGGCAGTTGTGCATGTGCCAGAA
>DAOVNI010000191.1 GCA_030630315.1 Phycisphaerae bacterium
ACCTGAACAACGGCGACCTTGTCATCTCCAACTGCAGGATTACAGACAACCACACCAGTGGCGCTCTGGCAAAGGGTGGGGGCATCTATTGTACTTACTATTCCAGTGCGACAATCCAGGACTGCGAAATCACGCTGAACTCATCAAAACACGGAGGCGGTATCTATATCGACAACTGCGCGCCGGCAATCTCAAACTGTCAAATCACACAAAACACAGCCACCGGTGACGATAAAGGGGGCGGCATCTTCTGCACCGGCTCCTCCACGTCCTCGTCAATTATTGATTGCACCGTATCCAATAACGATGGCAGCGGCATTTACTGCGGCATATACTCCCATCCCACAATCGAAAACTGTACCATCACCGACAACGATGCGACCGATGCGGCGGGGGTATATTGCTGGTCTTCTTCTCCTACGCTTGTCAATACGGTCATCGCCGACAACACTTCCAATGCGAGCGTTGGAATAGGTGGGGCGATGCTCTGCTACTTTCGTTCCCCCACGCTTGTAAACTGCGTTTTGTATAATAATTCGGCCTACCGGGGGAGTGCAATCTATTTCTGGCAGTGCAGTCCAGTAGTCTATAATAGTATTCTCTGGGCAAATACGTCCGCTTTAGGGCCGATTTACACGCCCGATGCCTCCCCAATTAGTGTAACCTATTGTGATGTTGAAGGCGGTTATACCGGGACCGGCAATATCAGCACCAATCCTGACTTTGTAAACGCACCCGGAGGAAACTTTCATTTGCAGATAACTTCCGACTGCATCAATAAGGGAACCGATATAGGCGCACCGGAGTACGATTTCGAAGGCGATCCGCGGCTGGCTTCCGTCGGCGGTGACAACGTCCCGGATATGGGCGTCGATGAGACGACGTATTTCCCCAACCCGCCGTCCGACCTCCAGGCCCATCAAACCTCTGACCGCATCCATCTGACCTGGCAGGACAACTCCGACGATGAAACCGGTTTTCGTATCGAATCGAAAGTAAGCGTGTTCGGCACCTGGCAGAGCCTGGCTACGGTCGAGCCGGATACAACCTTTTATCAAGCTTCGTATGCCCTGAATTTTGAATACTTCTATCGTGTTGCCGCCTTCAACGCCAATGGCGACTCGATGTATTCCAATGAAGTCTCCATCTATACCCTCGGCTCATTAACCTGGCTCAGGCTCGATGTACCCAACGGCGGTGAAGACTGGCCTGAACAGAGTACGCAAACAATCAACTGGTCCAACGGAATGTTCCCGCCTGACTATGTGAATCTATATTACTCCACAGATACCCAGTGTACCTGGCAACTCATCGAGGCCGATGTTCCGAACACAGGTTCCTATTCGTGGACTGTTCCGCCTGAACCGTCCGATACCTGTCTTGTAAAAGTTGAAAGCGCCACTTCATCTGCGATGTATGATCTCAGCAACGAGTACTTTACGATAAGCGTTTCACCAAACCGTTTTGAAATCATCGAAGACACCTCAACGTCATCCAAGTGGTTCGGGGGAGACAACCGGCCAGGACTAACGCGAAATGTCGGCGCAGGACAGAGCATTACGCTCGCACGTAGCGCACACGTAAGCTCAGCAGGATTTAGGTTTAAAAGTAGATTCGACTATTCCCAAAATCCCGATGGCTTCGGACACGAGGTTACTCTGGTCCTCAACGTCCGCTCAGACAGCGGAACGATTGTTTATGATACCGAGAAGGTCGTGCCGGCGGAATTTGACGGGGGCTGGGTCATCTTCGACCTCGACACAGACCTCTGGGCCGGACAGGAGTACATCTTCACTTGTTATCTCCAAAACGGTGAAGTCCTCAAATATTCATCTGGCATCCTCGCACGCAACGATGACCCGTGGCCCGAAAGCACCGGTTATTCCGCAAATGTAAACACCAGCCCCTTCGATATGGAGGATTGGAGCAACTGGTCGGTGCATTCGTGGGATTTCAATTTCCGAATTGCAGGCGTTTATACTGACCGCTCCCGGGCCGATTTCAACGCCGATGGTATTGTTGAACTGCGCGACCTGGCGACACTGGCCAACAACTGGTTGCGCATAAACTGCCAGATGCCCGATTGGTGCGAAAATACGGACCTTGATTGGAACACCACCGTTGAATTTGCCGACTTTGCCGTCTTCGCCGATGACTGGCTTTTCATCGGGTATAAGGATATAGATGCCGCTGATATTGCCGCTATGGAAGACCAGATGAATACAGCCGCTATCGATGGTTCGGATGGAAATGATTTTTGGCCTGGAACATACTTCATTTACAAAACGAATTTGGGAAGGTATGGCAAGTTTATCGTAGCAAATTTAGACAAGAGCCAGAACAATCAGTTGACAATTGCGTGGGTGACTTACGAGGCCGGCGGCTCTGTATATTCTTCCGGAAGTGGATTGATAATTCGGGGAACATGGAGCTGCGACCTTGATGAAGGGCAGGAAGGGCCGGCAGCAGGCGACCGTGATTGGAGCTGGGCACAGATATCCTCAACGACCAGGCGGTTGTACCCGCAAAACGGCGCCAAGTTTAAGCTGATGTATCGGGCCGATTGAAAACAAATGACCGAGTAGTAATAATCGAATGTAGTACTAATGACACTGTGTGCCGATGGGCTTGCTTTTTCCGGCTTGTTGTCCGGCTTTGTAGCTGGTTGCCTGGAGGGTCTTAGATAGCCGGTGGCGTGCTCCCCAAAAATTGTACCAGTTTGAATTAGAGGGTAAAGCCCGCTCTTCCGGCAGTTCAGCAGTTAAATATAGTTATGAAAAACCTGTTATGTTCCGCTTGAAGAAACCTCTTATGGCGTGAAATCGGTCGGTTTGAGTTTACAAAATTATGTCCGAGCGATTTAGTTTTGGGTTAATCTGGGATTATGTATTTCAACCACTGAATCGAGCAGGTCTGTGTTTGTCAGATTCTTTTTGATGTAGAGACTCTTGATTCTTGCCAGGACCTCTGATGATTCTACCTTCCGGAGGAAATCGACAAGCTGCTTGAGTGTCAGATTCTCCAGCCTTACTTCGACGATTGTCTCAGAGTGGCTTGGCCCAAGTTGCAAAACCTGCTGCTTCATTGTCGCCACCTTTTTTGCAAGGCCGTGTTCTCGGATTAAAGATTCCAAGAAGGGCAGCAGTTCAAATCCTTTCTTTTGTGAAGCCACTTTTGTGCGTAAATTGTCGAGACTGTCGCGGAGAAAAATATATTCGCTGCTTCCGGCGCGTAGTTTCTGAAGTTCGTCCCGTTTTTCAGATATGACTCGACGGAGTGTCTTCATTCTCGCCAGAGCAGGCTTTATAGCAAACGCAAATAGCAAACAGCCCCCTGCGAAAATCGCTAAAGCGAGAGCCAGCAATTTTTCTCTTCGTGTTAAGCGTATCATTTTTGCTCCTGTATTGCTGAAGATATCAGGATGGTAAAGTGTATGGCATCGCCTTTGGGGTCTTTTTGCACATCCTGCACATCGACAAGCGTAAAGCCGGGAGTTTTTTGTAAAAGCCGCTGCCATTGGTACACTGATTCAAATGAATCGCAGGTTCCTCTTAATCGAACAGATTCGGTGGCTATCAGCAGGTCGTCAATTTCTATATTTCCTTCTGAAGGAGTGTTCGCAGTGATGCTGTGCAGAACTCTAAGTGGCGATAAGTTAGTCGGATAGAAGGAAGCGAAAAGCCGGTAGTCCTTTCGAAAAGATTCCAGTTTTTGCTCTAATTGGACAAGTGGATTTACGATGTTTGTCTCTTCAGGCACTGTGCGTTGAAAAATTTCTCTGATTTCGTTTTTTATATGTGCATATTTTGTTTCCAAATGTGACAGTCGCACAAACAGCCCAACAAGTGAGACGACGGCAATTGCAGCCACGAGTATTGCGCAAATTGTGAGCTCTTTTCTCAGGTCTAACGTTCGCTTTGTATCAGCATTATCGGCTTCGAGAAAGTTAATGCCCACAGTTTTGTCGGGTGCCAGTGCCCTCAAAGCAAGCCCTTCAGCAACGCATATTGCAGCATCGCCATTGTGCTCAGGTGAACACTTTACCCTGGCATACGGCTCGACAATGACTGTTTGACAGTGCAGGTTTTCTTTAACGG
>DAOVNI010000245.1 GCA_030630315.1 Phycisphaerae bacterium
CGATATGCATTATAGCGAAACCGCAGAGGGCAAACTTATCGACGCCAGGGGCGCCCGCGCCCGCTACGTCCGCCTTTACAGCCAGGGCAATACCAGCAACGATTTGAACCACTATATCGAGGTCGAAGTTTTCGGCAAACCCGCGATATGAATCCAGTTAGACATTCCGAAGATAAAAAAATAGCTATATCTAAGAAAAAACCTTGCCAATATTCGCATATGTCTAACGGGATGAAATGGTCAAAAAAATGTTGCGTCCTTATTTTGGCCGCGATAATTGCCGCCATCGCGCTGCGTCTGCCGCTGCTGGAGCAGCGTCCTATGCACGGCGACGAGGCGGTTCACGCCGTCAAGTTCGGGGACCTGCTTGAGAAAGGCCTTTACACCTATGAACCCAATGAATACCACGGCCCAACGCTTAACTATTTTACTTTAATCCCCGCCTGGCTGAGCCGAACTTACGAATTCAAAGACCTCAGTGAATTTACCCTGCGCATCGTACCTGTTTTTTTCGGGGTGTGTCTGGTGCTGCTGCTTTTGCTGCTGGCTGATGGCCTGGGGCGGACCGCCGCGGTTTGTGCCGCCGTATTGACCGCTGTCTCACCGGCTATGGTTTTCTACAGTCGCTACTACATTCAGGAAATGCTCCTGGTCTGTTTCACCTTTGGGGCAATTACTTCCGGCTACCGCTATACTCGGAACAAGAACATCACCTGGGCCTTATTGACCGGGGTGTTCCTGGGCCTTGCGCACGCGACCAAAGAAACATTCATCATTGCTTTCGACTCAATGCTATTGGCTCTGGTGCTTACACTTCTGCTGCAGAGCCGACGGGACGGCTCCGGCGGCTTTATCAAGACCGTCCGAGCAGTAAAGCCCTCGCACTTCATTGCAGTGGTTGCAGCCGCAGTAGTAGTTTCAGCCCTGTTTTACTCATCATTTCTTAGCAACCCAAACGGAATTGTGGATTCGGTTCGAACTTATGCAACGTACTTCGACCGGGCCCGTCAAAACCAATTACACGAACATCCCTGGTATTATTACCTCAAAATCCTCATCTATTCCAGATACGACTCAGGGCCAATCTGGAGCGAAGCCCTTATCGTCTTTTTAGCCGTGGCGGGCTTCATAGTTGCCATAACGAAAAAGGGCTTATCCGGCGTTAATTTCCATCTGCTCAGGTTTGTTGCCTTTTACACGCTCATAATGACCGTGCTGTATTCGGTAATCCGATATAAAACCCCGTGGTGTCTGTTAGGGTTCCTGCACGGTATGATTCTGCTGGCTGGTGTCGGAGCGGTAGCAATAGTAAGGCTGGCCCCGAATGTTTTGGGCCGGGCATTTATCAGCTTGCTGTTGGTCGCCGGTGGAGCGCATCTCACCTGGCAGGGGTATTTGGGCAGTTACAAGTTCTACGCGGACAGTCGCAGTCCATACGTTTATGCTCATCCGACCACGGATGTTTTTACCATAGCGCGACGGGTGGAAGAGATAGCCAGGGCACACCCGGACGGCTATGAAATGCCCATTCAGGTCATTTGTCCCGAGGATGACTACTGGCCGCTTCCCTGGTACTTTCGTTCTTTTCCCAGGGTTGGTTGGTGGAACAAGGTTGACGAGAACGCAGCGGCTGCACCCATCATCATCGCCTCGACCAGCGTTGAGGTGGAGCTGACCAATAAGCTCTATGAAATCACTCCTCCGGAAGAACGGCAAATGTACTTGTTTCTGTTTGACAAGCCATATTATATGTGGCTGCGTCCAAAAGTCAAATTGCTCGGCCTTGTGAGAAAGGACCTGTGGGACCGCTTCCAGCGGCAGATACAGTCTATTCAACCACAAACAACAGGTGAAAAATGACTCAGCCGCAACCAGAAATTTGCTTTGTTAAGAGCGATTGGGATTCAATCCCCGGGATGCAGCGTTTTTCCCACGAGGCCATGGCGACCACTTTTGAGGTCATTATCCTGCACGAGGATGCCCGCTACGCCCAACAGGCGGCCTGGGCCGCTTTCAATGAGCTTGACCGGCTTGAGGCCGAACTCAGCCGATTCATCGAAAACAGTGACATCTCCAGGATTAACAATCTTGCCCCCAAGGGGTCTCTGCCGGTTGGCCTGGACGCGTTCGAATGCCTGAAGCTTGGTGCCCGGATTTATGCCGAAACCAACGGGGCTTTTGATATTACCATTGGGACACTGCTGGACTGCTGGCTTAACGAGGATAAAACTATGCGCACACCTTCTAAAGAGCAGCTCAATCTTGCCCGTCAGCGTACCGGCATACACCTTCTTAAGCTGGACGAAGCCGAGCACACGGTGCAGGTGCCAAGTAACCCGGTGCAAATTGACCTCGGCGGCATCGGCAAGGGCTACGCGGTTGACCGGATGGCTGAGCTGCTGCGCGACTGGAGTATTGATACCGCTGTGATTCACGGGGGCTATAGTTCGGTTCTGGCGATGGACGCCCCCCCGCCGTTTTGCTCCGCAAAAACGAAGCAGCGGGGGCAGACAAAAGGCTGGCCCCTGACGTTAAGCAATCCGGATAATCGCAAACAGACCTTAGCCGGCCTTCATTTGCAGGGCCGGGCACTGAGCGGCTCAGGGTTGCAGCAAGGCCGGCATATCATCGACCCCCGCACGGCTCAGCCGGTTGAGAGCAAACGCGCCGCCTGGGCCTGTGCCCCTGATGCCGCAACCGCCGATGCCCTTTCAACCGCCTTTATGGTTATGACCCCGGATGAGGTCAAAAAATACTGCTCGAACCACCCGGATACACTGGCTATGATTGTGCTGGAAGACCGGGGCGAAAAGGCACAAAAAGACAGGATTTTACGCTTCGGCCCCTGGAATGAGGGCGATTTACTCAAACAGTAGCGTGCTGGTTGTAACAAATTTTTCCGTCGTGCCTGCGTAAGCAGGAATCCATCGCATCGTTATTCTTTAGCCAGTGCCCGCTTAATAGTTATCAGTTCAGAAAGGACACGCCACAGACTCCGCGTCGGCGATAGCCGGCTGTCACGGTCGCAGGTCCAATCGATGGGAAATTCTTTTATCCGGTAACCCTCTTTCTGGGCCCGCATTATAATTTCCACATCGAACATAAATCCATCAGTGACACATTGTCCATATAATGTTCGTGCGACGTCGCCCCGATATATTTTGAATCCGCATTGCGTATCGGTAAATTCAGCGGGCATTTTCATACCGTAAATCACAAACCGGTGAAAAATCCCGGAACAAATTCGC
>DAOVNI010000148.1 GCA_030630315.1 Phycisphaerae bacterium
AATCCACCAATCGGCCAGAGTAAAGCGAGAAAACAGAAGGAACTAATTCACATCGCCCCGGGAAAGAGCAGAACTTACGACCTGAAAATGACGGTTCTAACCGATGAAAGACAAATCAAGCGTTTTCTAAAAAGTGTATGAACAGAGAAAACGTATGAACAGAGCCGCGACCGTAAGGGAGCGGTAAATAAAAAGTGTATGAACAGGGCCGCGACCGTAAGGGAGCGGTCAAATAGTACACCGTTTCATAAACAACGTAACTACGCAAACAGGATGGCAGAGCATATATTCACCGGCTTTGGATTCGGGCCAATCCAGGGCGGGCTCTTCGTCAAGGAAGCATTTCAAAGCGGCAATTTTGCGCGGATAGTTGTATCTGAGATTGACGCCAAGCTGGTTGACGCCGTCAGGGCCAACAAGGGAAGCAGGCGCGCTCAGCAGCTTATTAAATATGTCCAGAACGCCAAAAAACATCTAAAAGAACCATGAATTCGCACTAATCTTAGCCACGGATTTTTAAGCAATGGATACACGCCTGCGCAAGCACAGGCTTAGCAAAAAGAAAAAGGGCTGCAAGCATGACACTCACAGCCCTTCGTTATCATCCATATGTCCCCTCATTCGAATCCTAATGTTGTCGTCAGTTCCTGCAGCATTGTTACCACATTCCCACTACCTTCGTCAAATGGCCAATAAGCAACAGACCCCGCCCGTTCGGGAACTGCCTGCATCAGGGTGCCATCACGGGTAAAGTAAAGTGTTGTGGTACAAGGACAGTAAAAGGGTAAAGTCTCATCCCCTACGGTGTTTATTTGCGATCCCAGATTAGTGAGATCTACCCATTGCAATCCGTTCCAGCTTGCCTTGTAAATGTCCCAGCCGCCATAGTTATCCAGACCGTTATAGCCATCAGGCCAGTTTGTGCTAAAAAGCAGCGTTTGGCCATTAGGGGTAATGTAGGGATGAACCTCATTCCAGTTGGATGTACTAATCTCAGATAACAACAAATCTGGGCCGAACTCTCCACTGCCAGAATTGTATTCGCAGTACCAAATGTCATGATTTTCGGGACCGCGGTGAAAGTAGAGTCTATCGCCATTGAAGTAAGGCCTCTCTGTGCCTGTTGGCTGCGAAATTAAAGTGCCTGGTGGTGATGCTGGGGGGCTTCCTGTGGCTTTATAGAGAACCCCATGGTTAGAATAGTACATCGTTCCTTCATCCGGACTAAGCGATGCCATACCATCCCAGTTGTTAAAACCCATGTCTTGAGGGGCGTTCCACATTTCCGAAGCTGGATTCCACGTCGTATAGTAAAGACGATGCGCGCCATCCCAGATGGTAAGCAGCATAAGCGAGCCATCCTGCGTTATGTCGGAGGCCCTCAGGGTATATCCTTCCAGACCAGGAACCACAGTCGGCGGTTGAAACACTCGAGGAAACGCACTCGATGGTTCCAGCCAGTGTTCGGCTAATGTATTAAGATCTTGAAAATCAACCTTGCCACTCCAATCAAGATCGGCACCTTCACACAAATTGGGTCCTGAGCAAGTTTTGAGCCACTGTTGTGCGAGAATAGCAAAGTCTTTAAAGTTGACAAAACCATCGCCATTTACATCAGGGTTGGGAGGATATTTGGGAGCTATACCAATAATGGCCCGATGATTCCGATTCCACTGACCATGATGGTTTACGTCTATGACCGGATAAATCTGATAAAACCCGTCACCATCATCACCCTCCCAACCAAAGTTGAAGTGGACAAAATCGTCAGAATCATAGCCATCTAATACTACTGCATGGCCGACTTTGCCGGTTGATTGACGGCTAGTTGCGGAATCTCTTTTGAATCCATAGTACACGGGGCGGTCAGCATTTACTTCTTGTTTCATCATATTCAACCAGTCTTCGGGGCTATAAGAGTCCTTGTAAAGGACGTCACTCGCATCGTAATAGAAATAGTTCTTGAAGGCCGGGGACACCTTTACATGGTCAGCGCCCGATCCGTCATAACCATAATTCATGCCCACCGTGACACCGCAGTGGTATAAGAGTGTGCCTATCGCGTCAATTTGTTCCGGTGTAGAATCGAAGCATAGTGAATCAGGCATATTTTGCCAGTCGTATCTGGTATCCTGAAAGCCAGTTGGCGGATAGTCATGGTATTTCATGATTTGACCCATGGCGACGGCCACACAGCCTGCCAGTCCTCTTAGTTTGGGAAACTGAACCTCATCAATCCAGGCGCAATCATCGGGGATGCTAATGCTGCCGTCTTTCGTGTATACCCAAATTAAGGTTTGGTCTCCTTCCTGAACGTACTCCTGCGTCCATTCCCAGCCCAACTCCCCGGACCACAAGTTGACATCGTTCCCTACATTCCCTATGCAGAATTTCAGAAAATCATGGTCTTGCTGAGAGGATACTTTCCTCTTAAATCTTACATATCCTGCTTCAGCTACGGATACATCCACTGCAACAAAGCTGATTTGATTATCGTCAATAGCCCCAGACCTTGCGACTTTGTCAAATAAGCCTTCTATTTTCCACTCATTTGCATCACCTGTGAACCAGACGCCTTTAAAATCCGTAAAATCTTGAAAATCCTCTTCGACCGCAGTTAGAATCGGGCAATGCCTGTTATATGGACCACCTTGTCCCCACTCAGTTGTAAGCAGTGGGCCAATTTGCCAGTCCTCCAATTGCCCTAATGGCAAATCAAGTGAGAGGCTTTCGTCAAAATGCGTGCTGTCCTGTTTAAGCTCTTCCCATTGGATAACTAACTTTGAATTTGCTTTAAAGCTGGGAAGCGCTCTGATATAACGCACACAATCTTTCATTTCTGCCAGCCAGTCTTCTAAAGCAGGTGGTAAGTTTTCTGTCGGGAAATCATTGTTGAGCGAATAGGCCAGAATGGGTTTCATAAGATCATCTGGAGCAACGAGTACAAAACCTTTCGGAGCGGTCCGTATAATGTGGCCTACTACTGTTCCTTCGCGCCTTAATTCAATCTGTTCAACTATTTTAGAGATACGTCCTTTGGCAAGTATTTGTGGACGTTGGTCTGGCGCTGCGCGCATCACCCGATGTTTCCACATCCAATTTAGGCCTACATTTTTAGTAGTTTCTCTCGTTACCGGAGCTGCCAAAAGCTGTGCAGTGAGAAGAAAACAAAAACCCAAAAAGAAAAGTGTTTGCTTGCCTACTTTTGTTCTATGCGTATGAGCCATGGTAAAACCCTCCTAAATTCTTTTGCCGTTCTTTCGTCAATCTAAAATCATCAATACTGAAAAAATAACTTCATCATCTCATTTTTCATCACTTTCTTTCCAAATGCGGCGCAATAAAAAGGGCACCGCCGTATCGTGTTCAATCAAGGGCCGCCAGAGCCCATCGGTAACACGCGAGCAGTGCCTCTAAGTATGAAAGCAAAGTAGCACCGACTATTCTTCGTTGTGGGCTTCAAAACCTGGTGATTTTGTTTGGTACGCCAAAAGTTCAATGTAAAAAGCTATTCACTTGTCAAAAGGCCGCACAGCCTCAGTTCTGACGCCCTATAATAACACAAAGCAAAGGCCAAAACAAGCAAAAAGCAAAAAAAATTGAAAAAGAGATTCTTCACCTCGCCGGAAACGACACTTTGTAAAAGCAGTAAATCACGTAATATTTGTAGATTGACAGCAGAGTTGATTCGGCCTATAATGTTGCCGAACAGGTTTGGAAAGGATTTATTTTAGAAAGGATTAATTATGGATTTTGAGCAGAACAATAATTTATCAGAACCAACACAACCGTCCGCCACGGGCGGATCAGAGCCAATACCCGCCGTGGCTCAAAGCGGGCCGCCAGTAAAAACGCCAAGGAAAGGAAGCGGCTGGAGAATCTTCTGGGGCATTATTTTAGCGCTCTCGGTCATGGCAAATATCGCACTATTTATGATATTAATGGGCGTAATTGCACTCTTTGCGACAGGGCAGAGAGGCCTCCTTACCGAAGAAGTTATACGAAAGGGGCCGAGAAAAAATAAAATTGCCGTAATTTCGGTGGAAGGCATAATATACGGCCAACAAGCTAAAGATGTGTACAGGCAGCTAAATGCGGCCCGGCAGGATAAGCGGGTAAAAGGATTGATTGTTCGTGTAAATTCGCCCGGCGGAACGATTTCAAGCAGCGACCAAATCTACGAGGAAATCCTGAAGTACCGCCAGGAAACGGGCAAGCCGGTCGTCGCATTTATGCAGGGCGTCGCCGCCTCGGGCGGCTATTACACGTCGGTCGCATGCGATAAAATCATAGCTGAGCGAACTACAATTACCGGTTCGATCGGTGTGATATTTGGACATTTTGTTTTGCAGGAATTGTTGGAAGAGAAGCTTGGCATTAAGCCAATCACTATCACGTCGGGCCCGAAAAAAGATTGGCCGAGTATGTTCAAACCATTTACGGAAGAACAACAGCGATATGTGGAAGACAAGCTAATCAAGCCTGCGTATGATACATTTGTGCAAGTTGTTGCTAAGGGACGCCCTGAACTTACGGTGGATGACGTGAAGGGCTTGGCTGACGGCGGTATTTTTGGTGCGCTGGAAGCAAAGAAAGAAAAGCTAATAGATGAGATTGGCTATCTGGATGAGGCAATAGAGCTGGTTAAGAAATTGGCGAATATTGACCAGGCCAGGGTTGTGGAATATCGCAAACCGTTCTCTTTGACCGGCTTTTTAAGCTACCGCAAGCCAAACTTCCTGAAAATCGACAGGACCACGCTGTACGAGCTTAGCACGCCGCAGGTATTGTATCTTTGGAGTGCATATTAACAGCCGGCAGCGGCGGAAGAAAATGGGCGAGCTCGAAAAGGAATCATTGCAATGATAGGCCTTATTGAAGACAATTACGA
>DAOVNI010000127.1 GCA_030630315.1 Phycisphaerae bacterium
ACTTCCATTCTTTATTTTGCTCATAGTTAAAAACTTTTTGTAAAAAGCTGTCTTTCGTTAAGGATTCCACGAGACCAATCCCATTTAACCCTACCTTTGAGCCGGTTGTAATTCCGGTATCTGGTCTCGCAGGTTTAACGGGGCTCCCACCGATGGGTTCAGATTGCGTGGGTTCAGCGGGTTGCTTTTTGCATCCTGTCAGGATTACTACCGCGGTGAGTACAATTGCAGAGACGACCGCCAGTGATACGCCGGTTTGTTTGTTTTTCTCGGACATTTTTATATTACTCCTGCGAAATTGCCCCTGGGCCTGTCGGTTCTCATCAGGGGCAAGCCGTTCAACTACAACTCTACATTATTTTTACGGCAGTATCAAAACCAAAGTTCAGAAAATTATGGTTTTTGAGTGGTAGGCGAACAGATATCCGGCCGCGCTGAACTTGTGGCATTGGTAGGATTTCACACGGCTCGAAAAAAGGGTATCCAGCAGCCCTACTTAACCGGTAATGGTTTTTTATCTACCTGAGTTTTACGGCCAGCCCGGATTTGGGCAATCTTATTGGCTGCGGCATTGACCTGGTCTTTGCCGGTATAAAGCGCAAAATCGATTGTGAAAAAGCGGCTTTGATGCGGCGCAAGCTTGGGGACTCGGCCGAATTTACGCTCAATTGCTCTGTTGCGTGAGAAGCCGGTACCCGGCTCCAGGCCGGTAACGTATCCGTCTTCGTAAGCCACTGGATTTTTCCAGACCGTAAAGAAAGGTAATTGCTTGATAGAAAAAGCCATAGCCACGGCCCTGTCGGCTGCGGCGTTACGAAGCATAACCTTCGTCCGGCCACTCTTATCAGCCCAGAGGCGCAGACAGAACACTTGCTCAGCAAATGCCGGCGTCGGCGCACGATAGATATCGTAAGTTGAGACGCCTGAAGCCGAATGCTTGTTAATCGGTGTCACCTGACGCACCGGAGCAATGAGCTTCGCCCCTTTTTCCATCAGAGGGCTGCCGTGATTTGCATGGTAAAGAATACCGAATTCTTGCTCGATTGCGCTGCGGTTGGTTACTTTGTCCGAGATTTGGAAGGTGTTGGAACCGGGTGCGGTTTGAATCTGCGTCCACAATTCGAGCTTTGGGCCGTGCAGACAGGCCTCATCTACTCTACCACGTATTCGTATGTCGTAAGGTGGCTGACGTTCGATAATAACTTCCACTTGTGATGCAGGGGTGTTGCCGATTTTCCCATGGAGGGTTAAATCCATCTTTGCTCTTTTACCGGTGTTGTCGATAAACTCATCAGTGCCGGGTGCGCCAAAGAACTCCAGGCCGCACCGGACCATCCATTCGTTGAAGCCCTCCAGCCAGCCCAGACCTTGTCGTGTGTGCAGGTTGATATATTTTGGGTGAACTAAACCCTTCACCGGCGAATCCCAGCCAAGGCGCAAATCCCCCATCACCACTTGTTGAACAGACATCCCACGTGTGGGGACTACCTTAAAGCGGAGCTTGCCGTTGTCAACCTCAATGACCTCAACACCTTCCTGTTTGCCTCCGTGAAGCACGTACTTGTGCACCGACCACGGGATGGGGCAATCCGGCGTGAGGTCACGATTTGTGATGTGTAAGGTTTCTATATAAACGTTTTGTTCAACGTCGGTAAGGACCACACGAAAAGGCTCAACAGCCTGGGCTGGTGAAATTGCCATAGTCGCAATGATAATAGATACTAACTTTAACATTACTTTACCGCCTTTCTAAATAGTTCATCTGACATTATCCGTTTAGCTTCAGCGCAGTGCTGCAGGCGCAACGAGGTCAAGCTTTTCTGTTAATGTAGCAAATCAGACTTGCAGTGCAAGTGCCTTTTTTCTTTGTTCGATTTATTGTTTAACTTCGATAAAAATCTCAGTTAAATTCTTACTGTTTATTGTTTACTATTTCCTATTTACCGTTTATTATTTACCTCTGTCACGCCGGATTGAAGATATATTGATTTGAGATGAAGAGAAAGATTTGTACGGGTTGGCCGGAAAAGGTCCAGGATTTTTTTGCATATTAAAGAGTTGAGAGATGAGTTATAAGATAATCGGCTTTGGTAAACGAGTTGTTTTAATCCTTTCTTTGGTTTTGTTGTTGGTAAATGCCGGTGCAGTTTTCGCTGATGTTAAGCTGCCGGCGGTAATAAGTGATAATATGGTTCTGCAGCGAGGGATGGAGGTGCCTATTTGGGGCTGGGCCGAGCCGGGCGAAAAGATCGAAGTTCGTTTTGGCTTTTATAGCTATGGTTGGCGCACAACAACGGATAAAGATGGTAAGTGGATGGTCAAAATTGGTCCGCTCCGGACGGGTGGTCCATTCGAGATGTTCATCAAGGGAAATAACACAATTACTCTAAAAAATATTATGGTCGGTGAGGTCTGGGTTTGTTCGGGCCAATCGAATATGCAATGGCCGGTGAAGCAGTCGGCTAATGCTGAGCAGGAGATTGCCGCAGCCGATTATCCGAATATTCGGTTGTTCACGGTTGAACGAAAAGTAGCTGAGCAGCCGCAGTCCGATTGTGTGGGCGATTGGCAGTTGTGCAGCCCGCAGACCGTTGCGGGTTTTTCAGCGGTGGCCTATTATTTCGGCAGAGAGCTGCACGAAGAGCTTGATGTGCCGGTTGGCTTAATTCACACATCCTGGGGCGGCACCCCGGCCGAGGCGTGGACAAGACGAGAGGTACTTGAGAAGGAGGCGGATGCTGCGCCTATTTTGGAGCGGTATTCCGATGTAGTTGCGAAGTATCCGCAAGCAAAAAGAGAATATGAGAAGAAGATGAATGAGTGGGAGAAGGCTGTTGCTGAGGCCAGGGCTGAAGGCAAAGAGCCGCCGCGGAAGCCACGTGTGCCGATAGGGCCGGTTCATCCTCACTCGCCAGCGGGTTTGTATAATGCTATGATTGCTCCGCTGATTCCGTACGGGATTCAGGGGGCGATATGGTACCAGGGCGAGTCGAACGCCGGGCGGGCGTATCAGTATCGTAAGCTCTTCCCTGCAATGATTAAGAACTGGCGCAATGATTGGGGGCAGGGTGATTTTTGCTTCCTTTTCGTGCAGCTGGCTAATTTTATGGCTGTCAATCCTGAGCCGGCCGAAAGCGCCTGGGCGGAGCTGCGAGAAGCGCAGCTAATGACACTTTCGCTGCCAAATACGGGAATGGCAGTAATCATAGACATCGGAGAGGCCAACAACATACATCCAAAAAATAAGCAGGATGTTGGTAAGCGTCTGGCATTATGGGCCCTGGCAGGGAGCTATGGGAAAAAGCTGGAATATTGCGGGCCTATCTACAAATCGATGAGGGTCGAGGGTAATAAGATTATCCTGCATTTTGACCACGTTGGCGGCGGACTTGTTGCCGATGGTGGCGAGCCGTTGAAGGGTTTCGCCATTGCCGGTGCCGACCGCAAATTTGTTTGGGCTGATGCAAAAATCGATGGTGATACCGTTGTGGTTGGTAGCGACAAGGTTTCCGAGCCCGCTGCTGTGCGCTATGCCTGGGCGAACAACCCTGTATGTAATCTCTATAATAAGGAAGGTCTGCCGGCCTCGCCGTTCCGCACGGACGACCGGCCGGGTATTACGGTCGACAAAAAGTAAGACCGTCGAATCGGTATATATAAGAACACAAGAGCAAAAGTAAGTTTTGCATTTGTGACTTATGCACTCATAATTTCTGCCGTGGGGATATTGAAAATCGTTTGACAAAACGGATTTTAAGATTAGCATAAGTTCGTGAAGTGTATCTCGTGAATCGAGATGCGAGATACGAACAACGCTATACGAGATACGAGATATGATTTATTCATTTGTTATTGCGAGTACCGAGACTTTTGGCCATTTGAATTTGGTCTTGTTATTCGGGCTGGTTGTTTTGGGCGGCACGCTTGGTGAGCGTCTTTTTCAAAAGTTCCACATTCCGCAGGTTGTCGGCTGTATTATAGTCGGGATACTTCTGGGTGATGTTTTTAATGTGATAACTCCCGAAAAAATTGAAGCTCTCAGGCCCTTTACAATGTTTGCACTGGGTGTCATAGGGTTTATGATTGGGTCGGAGCTGCGAAGCGATGTCTTTAAAAAGTATGGAAGGCAATTTTTCATCATTCTTTTCTCCCAGGGTATAGGGGCTTTTTTGCTGGTAGCAGTTTGCACCTCGGTGGCGGCCTGGCTCATTATGGGTAAGCTGTCGACTTCAATTGCAATGGGGCTTGTGCTTGGCGCTATTGCTTCAGCTACCGCCCCGGCAGCGACAGTAAATGTTTTGTGGGAGTATAAGACAAGGGGACCACTGACGGCGGCAATTCTTGCTATTGTTGCACTCGACGATGCCCTGGCATTGCTGCTCTATCGCGGGGCAGCAACAGGAGCTAAAGCACTAATGGGCACAGCAGGCGGCTCAGTTTTGGGCACTACTCTTTTGCTGTTGGGTGAAATCGTCGGTGCAATACTGCTGGGATTTTTGGCGGGGGTGCTGCTCTATTTTCTCTTAAAATTCGTCAGGGCCGACGATAAGGTCCTGGCATTTTCGATTAGCTGCCTTTTGCTTGTTGTCGGCATCTCAATAATAGCGGATATGGGACCGATTTTGCCCGCTATGGTACTGGGTGTAACTATGGCCAATCTGGCGCCGCGCGAGAGCAAGGGCATTTTTAAGATTGTCGAAAGATTTTCACCGCCGATTTATATTTCGTTTTTTGTGCTTGCCGGTGCCCATATTCAGTTTGGCATGATAGGTTCGCAAGTAGTTGTTATTATGATAATAGTTTTTACGGTTTTCAGGGTAGCGGGTAAGATGCTCGGCTCATGGTTTGGTGCCAGGTACTCGGGAGCACCTGTTGCGGTTCGTAAATACCTGGGAATTTGTCTGCTGCCTCAGGCCGGCGTGGCCATCGGCCTTGCTATTTTGTCCGGCCAGCAGTTTAGCGCAGAGTTTGGCCATACGATTATTATGGTTGTTATGACAGCGACATTTGTGGCGGAAATAGTTGGGCCGATGTTGGTCAAGGTGGGTGTTAAAAAGGCAGGTGAAATAGGACTTAATATTACCGAAGAGGACCTGATAAAGACCTACACAGTTAAAGATGTTATGGATACCGCGCCGACAAGCATTGCGCAGGATTTGCCGCTGCACGAGATTCTTGAGGTGTTCAGCACTTCTGACAGTGTGTATTATCCGGTTATTGGCGGTCAATCCCGGATTGTAGGGATAATCACTATCGCCGATATCAAGGAGATGTTTGCGAATCAGGAC
Organism: Phycisphaerae bacterium; assembly: GCA_030630315.1. Taxonomy (GTDB): domain Bacteria; phylum Planctomycetota; class Phycisphaerae; order Sedimentisphaerales; family Anaerobacaceae; genus JAUVYQ01. Next base: position 5,289 of record DAOVNI010000127.1, read on the forward strand.
GTTGCCGGTTGGCTGCTGGCCTGTGATGTTGCCGAGCCTGTACTGGACAAGACGACGCCGAATAAGCCGCTTGAAGAGGCAATGGAGCGGATGAGACGCTATGATTTGGAAAATATGCCCGTAGTGGCCGGTGGTGAGAGTGATGAGCTTGTCGG
>DAOVNI010000171.1 GCA_030630315.1 Phycisphaerae bacterium
TACGGTTGAGCCGGTTGTTCGCAGGTCATTGTTTCTGAAGCTCAATCACTCCGGCAATCAGTTTCCAGCATGCCGGCTCGTTATCCTCATCCCAGTCAGGTGGTTTGTGAGGCATGCTTAGGCTCATGGTTAGAAAGCAAGACGACGAAGGCTTATGGCCACTATTTAGCCTTTCAGAGCAAACTGGATCTGTGATTTTAACATCGATTTCTCGGCCACCTGATAAGATTGCTCCTTTCCAATTGTGCTTATCCGTGGGTTTCCTCCGAGCGTCGCGGACTTTGAAGCTGTCGACGCGGGTCAATTGCAACGTCACACGCTTCACAAACGGTTTTTGTTGGAGCTCTCTGAGTGTTACGTATTTTCTGTGGTTGTGAAGCACGTAGTATGGTCGTTTTGCATACTTGTCAATATCCCTGGGCGTCATCTTGCCTCGTTGATACCATCGCCCCGGCAAGATGGTCCTGTTCTCGCTCTCAAAGCCGAAATCTGGTCCAGTTGAATCCAGCGGGATTTCTAATACATCGAGTAGTGCCGGGAAATGCCCGCCAAGTTTCATAGACGTTTTGGGAACGCGGCCATCATCCAGACCGGTTACAGGTCGGACCCACTTTCCTGTGTCGAGATCAATCCCTGCGAGACACCAATCGTGGTGTTTCCATGAATTGGCCAGAACAACTATGCGCGTCATGGTCATAGGTGAATCACCTCAATGTTACCTATCTGCTCCTGGAGGTGTTCAGCTACGAGACGACGATGGCAATGCTCCGGGGTGTGTTCGCTGCAAAGAAGACAGTCGTTTTCACGAAGTACTGTGGCTGCTGTCTCGGCGATCCTGCGATTTACCATTAAGTCTTTAAACTTGCTTTCATATTCAGCCCAGGAGCCTTTCCTTTTCTTGAAGTCATCAAGAATGTCCTGTGTCGGTGCGAAATCTGGGATGTGCACATAGTCAATCCCCGCTATAGCGTGGAGAAAGTATTTCAGGTCTCGTGCTTTTGCGAATCCGGCAATCTGGGAGGTGTTATTGAGCCTTACGTCAACAATACGACGCACACCTGCATTCTGCAAGTGCGTAAAGAATTCTTCAGCAGACTTCTTGGTAAAGCCAATAGTGAAGAGTTTCATGCTTCTATGGGTACCTTCTTGGATGCTATTTTTTCAGCTTGTAAATCGTACGCCTTCTCAATCAGGCCGGACATTGAGGTCAGGTCTCCAAAGAGCTCAGGTTGAAGTTTGTGAAGGTTAATGAGCCTTTTCTCTGACGTCTCCTGTCGTTCTTCTGTACCATTTCCTGAGATGTGAGTTATCTCCAGGTCTGGACAGATCTTTTTCAATTCGCGGCACACCAGTATTGTTCTATGGCATGTTATGGGGTCGGATTCCGAGCACATGAGGGCAATTCTGTAATGTTCAACTTCCTGAAGGACTATCTCTAATCCACGCCGGAAGGTTGGCAGCTGGGCGATTCGGTCGTACTTTGCCTGACCGTCAATGTAGCAATCATCTTCAGATCGGTGTGCGCCTAATTCCCTGCCCAGGAATATGTAGTCAATGTTGGCATCTCTAAGAGCACTCTCTAGTACGTCCTTATTGAACTGGGGCGAGTATTTGCTGTAGGGACTGGATCGGACGTCGGCTATCGCGGAAACCTGATGTGCCAAAAGTAACTCGAGGAAATGGTCAAGTGAGTGATTTGAGTGCCCTATGGTGAATAGTTCTTTCATTTTAGTAGGCCTTTTTCTCTTCTTGTCGCTCCATTCACTGCTAACATAATAATATACAACATTTATTCGCCGCTTGCCCGCCTCTTGTTTGGCGGGTCCGTCTGGCGGATTTATCCGCCGTTCATTTGGCGGACTTTTTGTTATTCAAACTGACCGATTTATTGCCAAGAACCGATATAAACCAATATGTGATTCCTAATTATGGAAAACAAAACCATAATGAAAATAGCCATCCCGACGGAGTCGGGATTCCACAATTTTGCATTTTTAACTTTGATTTTTACATTCTCGAACTGACCGTCGGTCAATTTGAGTAATTTACTCTACCGGAAATAAAATGTCAACCAAAAATATTGTAAATCTCTTGATAAGCTAACAACTCCGCATCACTGGTCGACTTTCACTGGTTACGATTCAGAAGTCTGGAATCAGGCGCATTGCGTTTTTCTATGGATTTTCATAAGCCGTTCAGCATCCGACCAATCTCCCCTGTTATTTCCAACAAACGGTTAGTTTTGTCAGAACTAATGTAGTCTAAGCGTTGTGCTATTTGAATATGAGTTTCCAGTTCTGCCAGAGAGCTGTAAGCTATAGACAGATGTTGAATAAATTCCTTACTGTATTTTCTCTCACGTCCCTCAGCTATATTTGCTGGAATCGATACAGCCGCACGTTGAAGTTGGCTTGCAAGACCATAAACTTCAGATTTCGGGAATTTTTTTGTTGCTTGATAGCATATCACTACCAGGTCCATGGCTTTTTGCCATACTTCAAGTTCTTGATTGCCTTTAATACTCATCTATCAATCCTGGCCCCCGACCCCTGGCCCCTGACCCCTTTTAATATGTTCCAACAATCCACCATCATTGATAATTTCCAGTGCAAAGTCCGGCAGCGGATTAAACTCGATATCGATGTCGGCTGTTTTATTCTTGATTAAGCCGGCTTTGTAATCAATTTCCAGCTCATCGCCGTCGTTGACCTTTTCAAGAGCGTCCGGCGATTCAATAATATAAAAGCCGTTGTTGATGGCGTTGCGATAAAAGATTCGGGCGAAGGATTTTGCTATTACGGTCTGGACGCCTGCGCCTCGAATGGCCCAGACGGCGTGCTCTCTGCTGGAGCCGCAGCCGAAATCCTCGCCGGCAACGATTATGTCACCCGCCTGGACTTTATTAACAAAGTCTTTGTCCAAATCTTCAAGACAGTGCTTCGCCAGTTCGGCTTCATCGTCTGTATTCAAATACCTCGCTGGAATAATCTCATCTGTATTAATATGGTCTCTCTTATATACATGTGCTACACTCATCTTTATAACCTCAAATAAAAGTTTAATCTCTCAATTGTAATATTTATGTGCCTAAAGGCACTGGTCTCGCTTATAAACATGCGCCTTTGCCATTATTTTCCTCTCATTTTTAATCGCGGATTTCGCCGATTTTCACAGATTCTGGTTTTTGTATTGACCAACCTTTTGTACTCCAGTAGTGTAGGGTGGGGCTTGCCCCACCAAAATTAAATAAGTGTCCTTTCTTCCAGGTCGTATTGTTTTGAATTTTGTATTTGTTTCGTATTTCGGATTTCGTGCTTCGGATTTACTTTTCAGAGATACATTCTGGGGTCTTCTAACTTACCTTCGACCGCGCTTGCGGCTGCAGTTGCCGGGCTGGCAAGGTAAACTTCACTTTCCGGATGCCCCATTCTGCCGACAAAGTTTCTGTTTGTTGTGCTGACGCACTTTTCGCCGCCGGCGAGGACGCCCATAAACCCGCCGAGACACGCTCCACAGGTTGGAGCGGCAATTACGCAGCCGGCATCATAGAATACATCGAACAGGCCTTCGTCTTTTGCCTGCTTCCAGATTGTCGGCGTAGCTGGAACAACTATCGTGCGAATGGCAACCTGCTTTCCTTTGAGGATTTTCGCGGCGATTCGCAGGTCCTCGATTCGACCGTTCGTGCAGCTTCCAATATATGCCTGGTCCATTTCTTTGCCGGCGCATTCGGAGATAGGGACGCCGCCGCTCGGCAAATGCGGCAGGGCGACCATCGGCTCGATTGCCGAGCAGTCAAATTCTTCTACGCTCACATATTCAGCATCCTCGTCGGATTCATACACGGTATAATCGGTTTTATCCTTCAGATGCTCGTCGAGATATTGCTTTGTTACATCGTCGAATCCGATTATGCCGTTTTTTGCCCCGGCTTCGATGGCCATATTTGTTATGGTCATTCTTGCTTCCATCGACATCTCCGCCAGTGTCGGCCCGACAAACTCCATCGCTTTATAGAGCGCACCGTCAACACCGATTCGTGCGATTACAGTGAGGATGACGTCTTTGCTATAGACGCCGGGGCCGAGTGGGCCGTTAAGGACGATCTTCTCAGAAGCCGGCACCTTGAACCATAACTCGCCTGTTGCAATTGCGGCGGCTGCATCGGTTGAACCGACGCCGGTACCGAATGCCGCGAACGCTCCGTAAGTGCAGGTGTGCGAGTCAGGCCCGACGATGACTTCGCCGGGTCGGATATGTCCCTGCTCCGGCAGCAGTGCGTGACAGACGCCGGCTCTGCCGATCTTGTAGTAATATTTTATTTTGTGCCGTCTTGCCCACTCATCGAGGCGTTTGTGCAGCTCGGCGCTTTTGATGTCCTTGGCAGGCTGAAAATGGTCGGGCGTTACAACAATTTTTTCCCTGTCGAATACTTTATCTATTCCCTTTTCAGCTAACATAGAAATGGCCGGCGGGGTGGTAACATCGACGCACATAACAA
>DAOVNI010000317.1 GCA_030630315.1 Phycisphaerae bacterium
AAAGTTCCCTGCCGGAATTTAAGCCGTTACCTCATCGTCTCGAACTGGTCGCACAGATAAATGGCGTCTGCTGGTACAATGATTCGAAAGCTACTACGCCCGAAAGTGCGATTGCGTCGCTGGAGGCCTTTGACCAGCCCGTGATTATCATTGCCGGCGGATATGATAAGAACCTGCCTTTCGATGAACTCGGCGAAAAAATAGCCCGAAACGCTAAAGCGGCTATCCTGCTCGGCCAGACCGCCAAAAAAATCGCAGACGCGATTGAGAAAAAATTAGCCACAGAGGTCTCAGAGAGCACGGAGAAAAAGGTAAAAGTTGAAATTGTTGATTCATTAGCCCAAGCTGTAGATTTAGCCAGAGGCCTTGCGGTCAGCGGTGATGTCGTCTTATTGAGTCCCGCTTGCGCAAGCTACGATATGTTTGATAACTTTCAGCACCGCGGCCGAGAATTTTGCAAACTCATCCGCCAAATCGGGGGTTGATTATTAGCGTATAGTTCAAATTGCAAAAGTTGTAGACAAAGCTGTACAACTGATATAAAGTTGTAAGTTGGCTGGAATAGTCGATTTACTGAAAGAAGGAAGTTAGACGTATAGAGGTGGTAATTGAAATGAATCGAGAACGATTACTTGAGCAGGTCAAACGAACTATTCTTGAAATTGAGCCTGATGCGGATGTTATAATTTACGGTTCTCGAACTCACAGAGAAGCTGGGCCTGAATCTGATTGGGATTTTCTTGTTTTGTTAGATGGCAGTGTTGACCAGGAACGTATAGATGCTGTCCGTCATCGACTTTACAACGTTGAATGGGAATATGGAGAAGTTATTAGTTGTATCGTGCGCAGCCGAAAAGAATGGGATAGTCCCCTTTATAAAGCTATGCCGTTTCATGAAAATGTCGAACGTGAAGGGATAGTTTTGTGAGCGATTCAAAAGCTGAGGCGTTCGTAAAGCACATAGAAACTATTATTAATTCGGCCTGCTAAAATTGCAGCCGTTTTGTAATTTTTTGACAATTTCCAGCACCGCGGCCGAGAATTTTGCAAACTCATCCGCCAGGTCAACGGCTGATTATAGGAATATCTTTGCTCGTAAGCCGGAAAACCAAAAAACCTGCAAAAAAGCTAATTGGCCCATTCCGTCATTACCGAGCTCAGAATAAGCCAATCTGCCTTATCAACTTAATCAGCAGCGATTTCCCCGGCAGTTCTTTGTAAAGTCACCCCTTAAATCGGTCGATTTCCAGAACAATAAAGCACAAGGTTTCTGAGGTATGAAAAATGGACGAAAGTAACGAGCGAAGAAGCGAGCAAAGACTGCGTTATTATTGGCCCATCTGGTTTGCCGAGGACCTCAACGATGCGCTCTCGCAGGGCCAGATGCTCGATATTTCCAGCAGGGCAGCAGCGTTTACCTGCCGCGCCGACGACACTTGTCCCTACCTCGGCCAGGAAATAACCGCTCGTTTTAGTGTTCCGTGTTTTGGCCCCGACGACTCCTTCGATATGGCAAATTTCACCCGCTCA
>DAOVNI010000083.1 GCA_030630315.1 Phycisphaerae bacterium
GGCTGTTGGTATCGGCCGGCCTGTCAACACCCGTCTGGCCCGGTGAAAACAACCCCGTCTCTAATGGAACCTTTGCATGCAAACTCTCCAGATGAATTATTCTAAAAAATTCGAGTCGGTCCAGCTCCTCATTATAGACAACCTCCAATCCCCTACCGAGCATCTGAACATCCTCGGAAACGAATTTGACCGGCCCCGTGGTCGAAAATTGCGATTTCTTGCTGATAAAATCGACATCGTCAAGATAAATAAAACTTTCTTTGATAGTGCTGCCGTTTTCAGGCAAAACGTGGATGACTACATTTTCGGTAAGTGTTACGTCCTTCGGGCTGGGCCTGCCCGCAACGGTTTCGACTCGAACCCTCCCTTTATCAGACGTGATGTAACATTTAAAACTGCGCCGAAAAATATTCATATACGGCTTTTCAATATCCCATTCCTCCCCTGTATCGTGAAGAAGTTCTTCGAATCCCCATACCCTTATAACTTCTTTAGTCTCTTTGTCCAAATCTATGAATTCGGCCTTTCGGACACCCGGGACATGAACATCGCCAATCCTCCCACCTTCACCGTCAAACCCACCAAGGTTGCTGTCGGCAGCAGTGCCGGTAAATTCTTTTCGCATATCAATCGGAGGCGTTTTGCTTATCAGGTTATAGAGCAGATATATTGCAAGCACGGCCCCCAACGAAATAAGCCATACATAGAATTTTCGTGCACCAAAGCCCATAGCAACCCTATTTCGCCGTTACGGCAAATATCTCTTCATAAGTTTCTGCCATCTGCCGGTATTTTTCAGGATGTATTCTATTACCTCCCGCACAGCTCCGCTGCCGCCGCGACGAGCGGTTACATAATCGGCATATTGCTTCACTTCATCAACCGCATTGGCAACAGCTACTCCAAACCCAACGTATCGAATCGGCGGCAAATCCGGCAAGTCATCGCCAATGTAGGCTGTCCTGTCCGGCGAAAGACCCTGTTGCTCAAGAAGTTTTTCAAGCGCCGGCAGTTTATCGTAACAATTCTGGACACAATAGTCTATCTCAAGCTGCTCAGCCCGGCACTTTGTCGGCTCCGACTCCCTGCCACTCAGAAAGGCAACCTTTAGCCCGGCCCTTTGCCACATCCGAATTCCATGACCGTCGAGCGAATTGAAAAATTTGCTTTCACTACCATCGGCATTAATTATTATAGTTCCATCCGTCAGAACACCGTCAACATCCATAGCCAACAGTTGTATATCCGCAAAGTTCGGCATAGTAATATCAAATATCAAAAATCAAATATCAAAATTACATATCAAAACGTAAAATGTCATTGCGAGGGAGCAAAGTGACCGAAGCAATCTCTATTTTTGAACTTTTATTTGTCATTTTGCATTTTGATTTTTACATTTTGCACTTCTATTTATCCGACCACTTTTATAGTTACGATATCCTGCACATCGATTACGCCAACAGGCCTGTTGTCGCCGTCAACAACCGGAAGCTCATCAATTCTATATTTATGGAAGATGGCTGTCGCCTCTGCAGCAAGAGCATCGGCCCTTACTTTTTTGCAGTCAGTTGTCATAACATCACCGGCTTTAAGCTCAAAAGCGCGGTGTCCCTCTTTTGTTATCAAGCGTCGAAGGTCCGCATCGGTAACTATCCCGTTTAATTTGCCATCTTTATTGACAATCATTACAGCTCCGTGGCGTTTTACGTCGCTGGTTTTTCCAAGCAATTCCCTTATCGTATCAGTAACTTCTGCGATGGGTAATTTTTCACCCGGCTTGAACATCATTGACTGCTCAACCGTCATCAACTCTGCGCCGAGGGAACCGCCAGGATGAAATCTGACATAATCCTCAACACTGAAATTACGTGCCTTCATAACAGTAAAGGCAAGGGCATCGCCAATAGCCAGCATACAGGTAGTAGAAACACTCGGGGCAACACCAAGCGGACAAACCTCAGACATTTTGCCCATACAAAGCACCACGTCGGCGTGCCTGCTCAGGGTCGAGTCCCTGTCGCCGGTTATTGCTATCAGTTTAATCTCCGATTGCTTGACCAGATTTATCAGCCGGATAACCTCATCCGTTTCGCCGCGGAAACTAAGAACAATCACTATATCGTTTTTGCGCAACCTGCCCAGGTCGCCGTGCACCGCTTCAGCAGGATGAAGGAAATGGCTCGGCGTGCCGGTCGAAGCCAGAGTCGCACTTATCTTCTGCCCGATGATGCCCGCTTTGCCGATGCCGCTTACTATACAGGAGCCGCTGCAGTTATAAATCATCTCGGCAGCTTTAGCAAAAGACGCATCAACAATCGGCGTAATAGAGCTTATTGCCTCCGCTTCCGCTTCGATTACTTCTCGTGCGTAGTCAAGATCGAATTCCATTTATCGGCTCCGGATCAATTGGTTATTGCTTAGTGACTATTCACTTTTGAATTATCAATTATCGGTTACCAATTATCAATTATAACTTTCATAACTTCACCACACTTCCCCGCTCGTTATAACAGAGAAGATTGTGTTTTTCGCCGGCGTAATCCGGCGCAGAATGAATAATCACGCGTTTGTCGCTAAGCTGCTCTATATTTGCAATCGCAGCCCTCTTCTCATTCTGCAGGTAGTCACCGACTTCCGGCGAGACAAACAGCTCAATGCGTTTTATCTGCTCCTTTGAAGCTGAAAGATTCAACAGCCGAATAACCTCAATAGCCGATGACTCATGGCTTTTAACAAAGCCCGTACCAGCACAATGCGGACATGCCAGATAAGTGGCCGATTGCAGCGAAGGACGCATTCTCTGTCGTGTCATTTCTAACACGCCGAACCTGCTCATCCTCAATATTCTCGAACGAGCACGGTCGGTCTTAACAGCCGCCCGAAATGTCTTTTCCACGTCCCTGCGGTGTTTCTCACTGCGCATATCAATAAAATCGCAAATTATCAGTCCGCCAAGGTCTCGCAGTCGTAGTTGGCGGGCAATTTCAATCGCCGCCTGCATATTGATTTTGTAAGCGGTCTGTTCGGCACTCTGGCCCCTGCGGTATCGACCGCTATTGACATCAATCGAGACCAATGCCTCGGTTTGCTCGATTACAACTGAGCCGCCGCCTTTAAGCTCCACCGTGCGGGACTGAACTTTAGTGATTTCATCCTCAATTTGGTATTTGTGAAACAGCGGAACTTTGCTGTCATAGTACACTATGCTTTGTTTCAAACGCGGCGTTGCTATGTGAAGAAAATCCCTGATTTTACGAACGACGTTTTCCGAATCACATATTATCCTGCTGATTTTACTGTTAAAAACATCTCGGAGCGTTCTGATAACCAGATTGGATTCCTGGTAAAGCTCGCCGGGCGCTTTTTCAGTTTCTATTCGTCTTTCAATAGCGCTCCACAATCGCCCAAGATACCTCAAATCGTTTTGAATATCCTTTTTTGAGCATCCCTGTCCTGCTGTTCTGATAATAAAACCCCGCCCCTTCGGCGGATTGCTCTGCTCAAGGATTTGCCGCAGTCTCCTGCGCTCGTCCTCGTCTTCAATCTTGTGCGAAACTCCGTGCTTTCGCATCCACGGCATCATAACCAGATACTTGCCCGGCAAAGCAACATACGTGCTAAGGGTCGGCCCCTTGGTCTTTACGCCTTCTTTTGTCACCTGAACGACAAGTTCGCGGCCTTTGCGAAGACAGTTCTCGATAGGCAGCCGCTCCTTTAGCGCTTTCCTCCGGCCAACGCTTTCGATATGCTTGCCGCTCGCCCCGGAAAAATACCGGGGGTGCAGGTCGCTGATGTGAAGAAAACCATTCCTACCTGTGCCAAGGTCTATAAATGCCGCCTGTATGCCGGGTTCAACATTTACTACTTTGCCTTTGTAAATATTGCCGACGTGGCTGCCCAGACTTGCCCTTTCGAGATACAGCTCTTCGAGCGAACCGTCTTCAACCACCGCTACCCTGCACTCTTCACTCTGGAGCCAATTTATAAGCATCTCTCTTGCCATTGTTTTTCCTCACATCTCGTGGCTCGAGCCACGATTCACTAATCACGATTCACTAACCTGCCATTGCACGTTCGTGCGCCTGATTGGCGCCGCCAACTTCTCCACATCCAGCTCGAGCAGTTCCAAAATCTCGTCAACGCGTATCGAACCGCTTGAACTAATATTGCACTCAACAGTTATACTTCGACCATTCAATTCAATCGACTTCAAAAAACCCCTGACATCCACACTTTTCAGTCTTTGGTCTTGAGTCCTGGGTCTTGAGTCTTTTATATCTATCGGCCGCTGGAGATTAAGAATTTCACTTGCCAACAAACGCTTAATCGTAGCATTTAAGTTCTCGTTGAGATATTCCGGCTGTAGCGTCAACACATACGTCGCCCCGCTCGGTTGAAATGATGTATTTGCTTCCATAACACTTACTGAAAGCAATTCACAACCTTCAGGCAGTTGCCTCGAAAGCTCATCCTTAACCAAATCGCAGAAATCACTTCGAGTATCGAGCATCGAGCATCGAAGACACAGTAAATCATCGTCCGACTCAACCCCAACGCTCCTCGGCAGCGGCAGCGACAGTTTCGGACGAGGATTGAAACCTTGACTGTGCCGGACCTTTATACCCGCTCGGACACAGGCGCGTTGAAAAACCTTGACCGTTTCAGCGTGTGACAGGAACCTCAGGCTCCCACTTATCCTGAATTTTATTACCAGCAAGATAGTTTCGTTCGACACCGCTATGTGCCTGTCTGCTTATTGCGTTTTCCCTGCTGCCTTTTACAAAATTCGCAGCTTATTATTCAGGACCCCAAACTCAATAGAGTACGTTTAGGAACCATTTCAGCATTATGCCCATCTTCGCATTAAAAACAAGCATTTTTTCTTAAAACTGTGTTCTCAGGAATGCACCTCACGTTTGCAGCCATATTCAGCCTCGGCTTCGCAATCCGGCTGATTGTCGCTGTCGCCGCTTTTGGCCATAGAAATAGCATTTATTGACAGATTGACACTTTTTCCCAGACCCTTGAAAGGATTAGAAACCTTATGAACGGCCAAAAAGACCTTAAGCTTCCACCCTGAACCCATACATTTCAATCCTGCGCTCGGTAATATTTAAAAAATGAATCTATTCTCTCAGCTTCGATAGCCCAAATTCGATAACCTATAATAAGAGATACTTATAATAGTTATTGCTGTAATTTTCTTGCAATTTCAAGACAAGAAGCTACAATTGCCTTATAATCTCGTAGGGAATATTCGATTCACGCCTATTTAATGTTCCATTCACGCTCATTTAATGTTCCATTCACGCCCATTTATCAATCGACCGAGGATGTCGTATACTTATCGAAAGTTACCTTTAATAAAGTCTTAGGAAGGAGGTGGTGGATGATTTGATTTACAACAGGTGGGAAGAATATTTTAGTGTCGGAAGAATTTTGATAATGTTTTTATAACTTTAAATTGGAGGTATGGAAAATGTTTCGTTTTAGAAAATTTTTAATTGCCTGCGTTGTGGTGGCGACTTTTATAGTAGCTCCCCTTCAAACATTTGCCTGGGAAGCATCCGGCTGTGGAGGCTGTGGGGGCTCATACTTTGAGACTTGTGCCGATAGATTCTGCGATAAGGTTGATAGCTTCCCGGGATGGAGTCAAGTATTTTCTCTGGGCTGCAGCTCCTGCAGCGAAGACTATTACAAAAGTTCTGCTTATGGAGGCAGCGAGAATTCCTGGGTTGATGGCACCGATATTCACTTTCGAAATAGTCACTGTGGCACGGCTTGGGATTCATACTGGGGCAAAACTCTCAGTTCGATACCGTTTACTGACGGCTCTGTGACTCCGGGCGAGGCCCGGCGGGCATGGGGTGACTATGACCTGGAATGGATGGCGAGTAAGTGCTGCAGTTTATTGCGCGATAGCTCCAGGGCATATTGGTACACTACCTTTGATGGGCTGCACTTGATGTTAGGATTTAAGACCAGCAGCTATGGTGCTACTAACTTCGGCAGGAAATGGGCCAACAGGATGAAAAAAACGACGATATTGTGGTGGACCTTTCCCGGCCAGACCGTTACACAGGCGTGGTTTAATACGACCGATGAGACTCAGCCAAGCGGGACAACAGCGCGTGTTCTTGCAGAAGTACATAATAACTACAACGACCATCTTTGGGGCCAAGGTTATGTTTCTCCAGACCCTACTTACAACGGCTGGTACTGGTATTGGGACCATGTGGCGGGCAGCCCAGAGTATCTTCAGGTCAAAAGTCTGGAAACAATGAATGTATATGAGATTGTCCCACGCAATGTGAACGAGGAATATGTTCAAGATATTGGAAGAGCGTTTGGATTGACAGGCGAAGTAGGCGATACATGTGAATCTTTAGTGATGGCCGATCTTAGCGATGAGAAAAATCCTAAAGTTTTGCAAGTATCCAAGTCCAGCGGCCAATATTACTTTCAGAACCACGGCAAACTGTTCGCCGCTGACCTGAGTGCGGGACAATTCCCTCCGGAGCAGGCCGAGAGAGAAGCTCGTAATTTCTTGAACGAGTACAAGCTTCTTCCACAGGATGCAGGAGATTTCACTGTAGAATTTGATACTTTAGTGGAGGAAAGCGATAAGGGTGAAGAAAGGCAGCGTCTTTTCCAGAATACTAACGTCGTTTGGGCCCGGCAGCTTCTGGGAGATCCGGCAGGAGGACAAATGGTGTCAGTGGCCGGTGCCGGTGCGCGGCTGAAGATCTATCTCTCTGAACAAGGCGAGGTTATGGGTGGTATGGGAAACTGGCGGAATGTCGAACCAATAGGCTCAATTCCGGTTAATGATAGCCGGAAAACCTGGTCTTACTTTGAGGAACATGGAGAGGCTATTTCCCCTGTAAAAGCTCAAGTACAATACGACGAGGCGAAACCAAATTTTGATACCGCCACCCAGGGCTATTATGAGCATTCAGGTCGGGACTTCCAGCAGGAGCTTATACCATGCTGGATTTTTGAAGTGGAGTACTATCAAGAGGGCGAATTGGTTACGAGAGCGGACACTTTCA
>DAOVNI010000242.1 GCA_030630315.1 Phycisphaerae bacterium
GAGAACGAAGTTATTACCGCGGAGGCGGCAGCAAAGATCGAAGCTCTGGGGCTTGATGCCATCAGAGTCAGAAGCCCGCTGACCTGTGACAATCCGTTTGGTATTTGTGCGAAGTGTTATGGCTGGGATATGAGTACGGGTGAGTTAGTGGAGGAAGGTTCGGCAGTTGGCATTATCGCTGCACAGTCAATCGGTGAGCCCGGCACGCAGTTGACCCTGCGCACGTTCCACACCGGCGGCGTCGCTTTAAGAGCTATTCTTGAGTCGGAGCAGTTTACCACGCATGCAGGCATCGTCCAGTATCGCGATCTCAACGCCGTTAAAGAGCCCTCTGAATTTGTTGATAAACGGGAAAAGCCTTTCGTAATTGGTAAGATCAAAAGGAAGGATAAGGACGAGACACCTGAAAGGCCGGTCAGGGCAGGTCGGATAGCTCTGAAAAGGAATGGTGAGATCGCGGTTCTCGATGACAAAGGGCGCGAGCTTGAGAAGTACAAGGTGCCATACGGTGCTCACATATTAAAAAACGATGGTGACAAGATTGAATCGGGCAAGCGCTTATTCTGGTGGGACCCGCACCGTACGCCGATTTTAGCGGAAGTACCCGGTCAAATTGCGTTTGTAGATGTCGTTGAAGGCGAGACAATTGAAATTGAAGAAGAGCGAAAAGGCCAGCTCGGAAAGCCTGTCGTAATCGAGCATAAAGGCGATAAGCATCCGCAAATTATTATAGAAGATTCGGAAGGCAAAATACTCGACGTTCACTATCTGCCTGCACGAGCGAGAATCGAGGTTGATGAGGGCCAGAAGGTCCAGGCAGGCGACTTGCTTGCTCATCAACCAAGGGCCACCGGCGGAACACAGGACATCACCGGCGGCCTGCCCAGAGTTACCGAAGTATTTGAAGCACGCAAGCCTAAAGAGCCTGCCGCAATGGCTGAGATATCGGGACGTGTCGAGCTGCGAAGTGACAAACGCAAGGGCAAAATGACGATTACAATTCGCTCCGAATCCGGAATGGAGAAAGAACACCACGTCCCGCGAGATAGGCACCTGAATGTTCACACAGGTGACGAAGTAGTCGCTGGAGACGCCTTGACAGACGGCCCATTGGTTCCGCACGATATTCTGCGAATCAAAGGCGAGGAAACATTGCAGAAATATTTGATTGCGGAGATTCAAAATGTCTACCGGTCCCAAAATGTCAATATCAATGACAAACACATTGAAATTATCAGTGCTCAAATGATGCGAAAGGTTACAATCGAATCTGTTGGTGACAGCTCGTTTTTGCCGGGCGAGGTCGCTGATAAATTCGTATTCCGACAGGAGAATGAAAAATTGGCCAATAGTGTCAAGATTAGCAACGTCGGAGATGCCACTGATTTGGAAGAAGGCCAGGTTATCGGCAAGAAAGAACTTGCAAATATCAATGAAAAGGTTGAAATGATTGGCGGTACGCCGGCGAAGGGCAGAAAGCCAAAAGCTGCAACTGCCAAGACATTGCTTCTGGGAATAACGAAAGCTTCGCTGTGGTCGGAGAGCTTTATCGCAGCGGCCAGCTTCCAGGAAACAACCAAGGTCTTGACTGAGGCCTCTTTAGCTGGTAGGATAGATAGACTCCACGGCTTGAAGGAAAATGTGATACTTGGCCATCTAATACCGGCCGGTACGGCTTTCAAACCATATTTGGAAATGAAGGTCAAGCACCTTGCAGAAGCCCCGCTGCCGAAGGAATTTGCAGAAGTCAAAGAAGCCAAAGATGCAGAAGCAAAAGCAGAAGCTGCCGTCAAGGAAGCTCTGGGAATCAGTTGAAAATCGAAAATTGAGATTGGAAGTGAATTATGCCTACTATAAACCAGTTGGTTAGACGTCCAAGAGCAAAGTCGAAGGGTCGAAAACGCATATCTGATATTAGCGGCTCGCCTCAGAAAAGAGGTGTGTGTCTGATTGTAAGGACTCAAACGCCCAAGAAGCCGAACTCTGCTTTACGAAAAGTCGCCCGTGTCCGGCTCACCGACGGCAAGGAAGTTACAGCTTACATACCGGGCATTGACCACAACCTCCAGGAGCACAGCACCGTTATAATTCGCGGGGGGCGCGTCAGGGACCTGCCGGGCGTTCGGTATCATATTGTCCGCGGCGTCCTTGACTGTGCCGGCGTCGCCGGACGCAAGCAGGGTAGAAGTAAATATGGTGCAAAAAAACAGAAGTAGCTTGAGGAAAAATAATGGCTAAAAAGTTTACCGCTTCAAGTCAACAATTAAAGCCTGACTCTACATACAATAACAAGCTGGTTTCGAAGTTTATTAACTGTTTGATGTGGGACGGTAAGAAAAGCGTTGCACAGCGGGTTTTTTATGATGCTATGGATGTTATATCCAAAAAGATGAAGGATGTTCAGCCGCTTGAAGTATTCGAGAAAGCGGTAAATAACGTAAAACCGTTAATCGAAGTTCGCAGCAAACGTGTTGGCGGAGCCAGTTATCAGGTGCCGATGCAGGTAAGCGCAAAACGCCAGCAATCACTGGCTTTTCGTTGGATACTGGAGTCGGCCAGGGGCAAGAAAGGAAAGCCTATGTGCCAGCATCTGGCCTCTGAATTGATAGATGCTTATAATGGGCACGGCGGGGCAATGACCACCCGCGAAAATATCCATAGAATGGCTGAGGCGAATAAGGCATTTGCCCACTTTGCCTGGTAATATTCGAGAGTTTTCGACTGCCACGGTGCGTTTATAAAATGACCGTGGCAGTTTTTTTATTCCTGAATCGAGCCACGAATCACGAGGTACGGGCACGTTGGAAAAATTACGCAATATTGGAATTATGGCTCATATAGACGCCGGCAAGACAACCGTAACCGAGCGCATTCTTTTCTATACGGGCAAGACCTACAAAATGGGGGAGGTCCACGACGGCACCGCGGTTATGGACTTTATGGAAGAGGAGCAAAAAAGAGGCATTACTATTACTTCAGCCGCAACGAAATGTCCCTGGAAGAACTTTGAAATCAACCTTATCGATACGCCGGGGCACATTGACTTTACTGCTGAGGTTGAAAGGTCTCTCCGTGTTCTCGATGGCGCTGTAGCGGTATTTGACGGCAGCGAAGGCGTGCAGGCCCAGAGCGAGACCGTCTGGAGACAGGGACAAAAATACGATTTGCCCTGTCTTTGCTTTGTAAACAAGATGGACAAAGTCGGTGCCGATTTTGAAATGACCGTTGAAAGTATCCGTGACAAACTCCTTGCCAACCCGATTTTGTTGCAGATTCCTATCGGAGCCGAAGAC
>DAOVNI010000218.1 GCA_030630315.1 Phycisphaerae bacterium
ATATTGTCTTCTTTGCCATATACTTTTTCTCCTGTTTATCTTATGTGAACATTTTCCTTTGAATTCCACAGTTTTGCGTTTTTAGCTTTTAGTTTTACACCACTTATAAGCGCCATGGGCTGCGCATCGGCCGGGACAGCATCAAGTTGGCATCGGTGTCGCCGATAATCTACTCTCGTTTAGGGTTCCTGAAAGCTTTATTCTTATTTATCTTTCTCAAATGCCGCATCGAAGGCAACCTGTGACGGCTTGAAGTCCGCCTTCTTGAAGAACTCGCAGGCCTCTTTTGCGCCGTGTTCACGGTCCATTCGGCTGTCCTCCCACTCAACCGAAAGCGGTCCCTGGTAGCCGATATCATTGAGGGCAACGATGATTTCCTCGAAATTGATATCGCCGTGACCAATCGAGCGGAAGTCCCAGTAGCGACGCGGGTCGGCGAACTCGGTATGCCCGCCGAACACACCAACCGTGCCGTCGCCGTGTCCCCACCAGACGTCTTTCATATGGGCGTGGAAGATGCGGTCGCCGAAGGTACGGATGAACTTGACGTAATCCACGCCCTGGTAACCGAGATGACTGGGGTCGTAGTTGAAGCCAAAGGACTTGTGGCCTCTGACGGCTTTAAGGGCACGCTGGGCCGAGGCAATGTCAAAAGCGATTTCCGTCGGGTGAACTTCCAGAGCGAACTTCACACCCTCAGCCTTGAAGGCATTGAGTATGCGTCGCCACCGCCTCCCGAAATCGTCGTAACCTGCCTGGATCATCTCCGGCGAGGCCGGCGGGAACGAGTAAAGCATGTGCCATATCGAACTTCCCGTAAATCCATTGACGACCTTTACGCCTAATTTCTTCGCCGCCTTGGCAGCATCGATTACCTTCTGGGCTGCACGCTTGCGGACGCCTTCAGGGTCGCCGTCGCCCCAGACGTCCGGAGGCAGGATTGCCTTATGACGTTCGTCAATATTGTCGCACACAGCCTGGCCAACCAGGTGTGTCGATATCGCGAACACTTTAAGGCCATACTTCTTCAGCAGCTCACGCTTGGCCTTGCAGTAGCTGCGGTCACTCAGGGCTTTGTCCACCTCGAAGTGGTCGCCCCAGCACGCCAGCTCCAGACCGTCGTATCCCCAGCTTGCCGCCTTTTTGGCCAGTTTTTCCAGGGGCAAATCCGCCCACTGGCCCGTAAAAAGTGTTACAGCTCTACTCATTTTTTATTCTCCTTAATCTAAAATGTGACAGAAGCTTTCCGTAAAATATGTCCTTATCTATAGGAAATAACGCTTACAAGCATTATTTTATTGCAATTTCCTCCGTTTTGAACACGGTTATTGCGTAACTGCCTTTTGCAAAAGGACTTATACGCAAAAAAGGAGGCCCATCTTTACCAACACTCCGAAATTGTCTCTACATTATAACCTGCAGGAATTTGTACGCAATTCAAATTTCCTGCGAAAATTACTGCCTGTTTAGGGCTTTGAATCCCTCATCCCGACTTACTTTTTTTCAATCGGTGGCTGTTTCAACGTCTAATAACTTCAACCTTTGGGCCGTCAACAAATGCCGCATATTTACTCGCCATTTCCTGCCGCTCCGGCATTTCACCTTCAACCACCCAGATGCGATAGCGCAGCGTCAAGGTCTCGCCGGCCTTGATTTCCTTCTTAAAGAACGCACCGAACCGTCCGTAATCGCGATATGCCGAATAGATAACAGGCTTCGGATTATCGGGATGATTTATATGCTCTACACTGTAACGCCGGCCGCCCAATCCGTATGACATTCCCACCCAGGGAAGATCTTTGTCCTCGTGAGTTTTGATACGGTCTTTGATACCTTCTTTATGAAACAGGTAAGTTGCTTTCACATCTTTGGCGCCCTTAGCAACATCGTCGTGCGGGCGATACTGAAAGCCGGCGTGTTCCGGGTCGCCATCGAGAAAAACGTCACCACCGACAGCTTTTAATTCGGTGCGGAATTCCAGCAGCAGAACCGTGGGGTCGCCTTGACGAAATACTGTCGTTTCCCGCTCTTCGGCAATAATCGTCTGGCCGTTTTTGTCATCCCAGTGAACCAGTGAACTCGATTTTGCCAGGACCGGCCCGGCGGTCAGCTCCAGAAATTTCTGATGCTTCTGGACTCTCCCTTGCTCGCCCATGTGCCAGAAATCATATCTCTTCCCTCCGAACTCCAATCTGTTCCAGCCAATAAATATCCCGCGATGGTGCGGATAGAGTATCTTATTTGTCAGATACGGATGCAGGCCGTCCGGCCCATTGGTCAGCAGATTTTGTCCTTGAGCGTCAAACACGTGTAGAAAGGTTTTGTAGGTCTCAAGGATACGCTGTTTGCTTGAATTATCGTATGCATACATATATCGCGTTACCTTACGCCCATCGAAAAGCAAATCCAGATATTCCCCTTTCTTGTCCTTCCAGGCAAAAACTTCCTTGCCGGCTTTTTCCCTGCGTTTCAGGGTGGCAATCCACGTGCTTGTGCTGTGCGCCTTTACCCGCGGCAGTACCCACCACAATTCTGTTTTTTTATCTTCGTCAATCACAATCTGCCCCGGTACGGAAACGTTAGCGAACAGATTACCAAGCTGGATAAGCTCAACGCTGATTTCTTCAACGGGCACGTTGGTTAACCGTTCCGGCAATTGAATTGTCGCGTGGGCTGGCACGTCGAGACAATCCATCTTTGGTGCCGAAACTTTAAGACGAATCAGCTCAGCGTTACTTGTAACGCTGAACCCGCAAATTACAGTGATTACCAGTATCGCGCTCGCAAATCTTGTTTTGCTTCTCATATTTCGTCCTTTCTCATTAATCAATAATCATTCAATCATTAATCAATTTCACAAGCTCCAGGGTGCCCTCATACTGCGTGCGACCATGCGGTTCGCTGCCCAGTCATTCGTGAAGCGCTCTTTCTCCGGGTCCCATTTCAACTTTCGGCCAAGCAGCATCGCGATATTGCCCAGATGACAAACCGTACTGGAGCGGTGTCCAATCTCCGCCGAGGCAATCGGGTCCCTGCGGCTCTTTATGCAATCCAGAAAATTCTGCTTGTGGTCTCTGCTTTTGTAGAGCTGAATTTCGTCCGGCCCTATTTTTTCCTTCAGAAGTGACTTCGGTTCGGCATCTATTTTGCCGCGCGTTACAAAAACCCATCCTTCGCTGCCTTCGAAACGTGTGTTTCCCCCACCGATTTTGAGAACCAGTTTGACGCCGTTGGCATACGTGTACTCTATGTCCGCCTTCTTTGCGGTGGTGAACAGCCCGCTTTTGGGAAAGTCGCCTTTGCCCTCGATTTCGACCGGCCCGGTATCATCAGCCCCGATGCCCCACTGGGCTATATCAAGATAATGAGCGCCCCAGTTGGTCATCTGGCCGCCGGAGTAGTCTAAAATAAAGCGAAATTGATAGTGACAGCGCTGCTCGGTATATGGCTCCCACGGCGCAGGGCCCAGCCACATATCGTAATCGAATCCTTTCGGCACCGGCTTTACCTCCCACGTCGGCGGACACTTCCGGTTGTTTCCGGGTATCCCAACTTTGATGGTGTGCAGTTTGCCAATTCTGCCGTTGCGGACCAGCTCACAGGCGGAGCGAAACTCGTTACCGGAACGCTGCTGAGAGCCGGTTTGCAATATCCGCCCATAGCGTTTTACCTCATCAGCGAGGGCACGTCCCCCGGCTATGGTCAGAGTCAGTGGCTTTTCGCAATACACATCCTTGCCCGCTCTG
>DAOVNI010000072.1 GCA_030630315.1 Phycisphaerae bacterium
TTACGGTATAACCTATGCGGCGGTTGACGGAAACCAGCGTGCCTTTGTGTCTGATTTATCCTCCCAACAGTTAAAAGCTACAGCTCTGGGAACGTTTCACACCATAGTAGGTTTGATGGCCTTACCGGCAAGTCTTATAGCGGGATTGTTATGGCAGAATATTGCTCCAGAGATAACGTTTATTTATGGCAGTATACCCGGTTTTATTTCTGTTCTTTTGTTCATCGCTTTTGGAAATTATTTTAATGCGCCAAAGGAACTGAATAAATGAAGAGTCCCGAGCAGATAGAAACTCGGCCGATAAAAGCTGGTTTTGAGACTGTGCGCATAAAAAGGGCGAGGTGGTGGGAACCGGCTGGGGGGGAAACCGGTGTGCCACGCTGCCTCGCCGAGGCTCATAACCTCCCGCTCCTGGCTTTGAGCTTCATTTGCTGCCAGAAGCAGCACTATTTCGTTACTTCAAAACTGGCCTAAGAGCTTAACGCCTTTAAATAAGCCTGTCAAATAAAAAAAAGTAAATTTTTTTTTGGGGACCTTATCTACCCGACCTATATTGTCTTTACAGCACTAATATACAAGCTGCGACAATAAAATGCAAGTTAAAAATTGCTTTTTTTTTGATTTTTTTGTGCTCATCACGTTATCTATAAGCGTGGTTCATAAAGTGAAATGGCTTGAATCTTTGTGCGTATTAGCGTAGATTATGGCTGATAAGTCTAAAAGTTGTCATTTTTGGAGTTTTTTGATGACAAAGCCAAAAACTATGTTGAGTATCTGGCCGAAACCGGCTATTTCAAGATGCTTCTTATTCTGGGCGGTTCGAATTTGTTAATCTTAAATTCTTGACCATTTTCTTATGGCAAAAATTTCTGAAAGAATAGAACGCGTAAAAGGCGTCATCAACTCTGCTTGTGCCCGTGTCGGCAGAGACCCCGGTGAGATAAAGCTTGTCGTTGTAACCAAATCCGCTACCATTGAGGCCATAAGGGAGGTTATTAATCTGGGCCTGGCCGACCTCGGTGAAAACCGGGTTCAGCAGCTGAAAAAAGTTTCCACCCAGATAGCTGAATTTTTGCAAGGGGGAGACGACGATTCAACTCTGCCGGGAAAAGTCAATTGGCATATGGTCGGCCATCTACAGCGTAATAAGGTCCGCCAGGTCTTGCCCATTGCTTCTCTGATACATTCGGTTGACACACTTCGTCTGGCGGAAGAGATAAACGCTTCAGCGGCGAAGCTGAACTTACGCCCCAGAGTACTTTTGCAGGTCAACACCTCAAACGAACCGCAAAAATACGGTGTTCCGGTAGGTGCGACAACGCATCTGGCTGAGCAGATAGAAACATTGCCGAATTTGAAACTGGTTGGCCTGATGACAATGGCGCCGTTGACGCATAATAAAGATGTCATTCGGGCTTGTTTTGTTCGGGCAAGAGAGTTGTTTATTGAGATGCGCGGCGAAAAAATTGTCGGGCCGGAGTTTACTGAGCTAAGTATGGGTATGAGTTCGGACTACGAAGTCGCTATTGAAGAGGGTGCAACCATCCTTCGCATCGGCTCGGCAATCTTCGCCGGCTAACCACGTAGCATAAGACCGCTTCTGGCAATGCTACGGGGCTAAGAGCAGCTTTGAGCCGAATAAGTATCGAGGGGCCCCTTTCCCTTAGAAAAAGTTTCTAATCTGTGCCAACGTATCTTTACAGACAGTGCGGAAATTACCAATTTTGCACCGGCAGAAAAAAGCAAAAAAAAGCAAAGTGCCACCCCTAACAAGCCGAAATTAGTTTGTACCGATATTTGTAGAAATGGATATTTGTTCAGGGTTGCCATTTTGCAACACGCCGCAAAATGGTGCCCTTAAAGTCCCATAACGCAGCTAAAAAGGTAAATGAAATGGAAAAAGCAGAACTACTAAGCGCTATTGAACTGCCGAAAAACTTCACAGATGTTCTATACCTGACAAACCAGGGGCAGATGCCATCTGAGATAAAGCGGCTTTTGAGGCAGAGGAAGCTTTCTTTCAAAGTCCTGCCAATAGAAAAGTTTCCTCAGATACGCGAGCGTCTCGATCTGATTGGAACCGTCATTATCGATGCAAATGACCTGGACAAGACGCAGCAGCAGAAACTGGCCCGAATAATTGAATCGCTCGAGATGGAAAATATTGGCGTGATTTTGCTGACCAGCCGAGTGGCATTGCCCGTAAAAAGTTTTTCTTTAACACCGGCAAAGACCAGCTTCTCTTTGGCCAGCACAATGGAGTCGGTTTCCATAGATGAACTGTGGGTTAGAATAAGTCTCAATCTTGCATACCGTAAAAAAAGTTCCGGCCTGGCGGTAAAACCTGCCATCCCACCAAAGCAGGTACAAACAATTTACAAGAATAAGCTGGCCGAGCAACTTAGTATGACCGGAGCCCTGGTGGACAACCTCGCAGAGCAGCTTCGTCTGGCTGGTCTTGTGCAGCAGGATTTTCTGCCCACTCAACTGCCCAGCACTAAAGAAGTGCGATGGGCCACAGTCTTTTTGCCGGCCGAGTGGGTCTCAGGCGACATTTACAATATCGTGCGCATCGACGAGCAGCACATAGGCTTTTATGTAGCTGACGTAGTCGGTCACGGGATCCCTGCCGCACTTTTAACAATTTTTGTAAAACAGGCTCTGGTTATGCGAGAGACTATTGAGAACAATTACCATATATTCTCACCGGCGGAAGTTATGAAAAATCTCAATGTGCGGATGGCTGCACAGAAACTCTCCGGCTATCAGTTTGCTACCTGTTGCTATTGTCTGCTAAATATAAAGACGCTACAGATAACCTATGCCCGTGCAGGACATCCCTATCCAATTCTTATCAGGCCCAAAGAAAAGCCGGAACAACTGGAAATACAAGGCTCGCTGCTCGGAATTTTTGGACAAGCCGAATACACCCAGCAGACTGTGCAGCTTCAACCCGGCGATAAAATCCTGCTGTATTCCGACGGAGCAGAGCCCTTTATCGGCAGTTTCGACGACCAAACCGGCTTTCAATTCAGCGAAGAATTTTGCGAAATCAAAGATTTATCTATTGTCGAGATGTTCGACGAATTCAACACGCTGGCGCAAAATAAGAAAATCGCCCCATCTGAAATCGATGATATTACAGCAGTTGGCCTTGAAATACTTTAGTTGGCCTAAGTGTCAAAGCTCACTTTCAGGTTCCCATTTTGCGGCTTATTGCAGGAGTCCCCAGACGCCCTTTATTGCGTTTGGGGACCCTGCAAAATGGGGCCGGGAAATTGTTTGCAAAAACACCTCTTGTAGTTATACTTATTAGCTTAACCGACAGCTTGGGTTCCCATTTCGCGGCTTATTGCAGGGCCCCCGCAAGATTGGGTCCCCTTTATTAAGAAAGGATGCGGCAATGGCGGAGAACAAAGATAGCGATTTGCAGAAAATTAAAAAACTCATTGAGATAATGAAACAAAATGAGCTGGTCGAGGTTGAAATAAAGCATGGCGATGACAAAATTTTTTTGAAGCGCTCCCAACCTCAACCCGCTGTTGGCGGGACCGTAACCGGTGCGGGGACGATTGGGCCGGAATCCGGCGCTGCTCCTGTCGGTCCCAATGCAGCACCAAGCCCGGCGGCTTTGAGCCAGCCTTCCGCTCCGCAACCAGAGGAGGATTTGGTAGAGATAAAATCACCTATCGTAGGGACTTTCTATGTCACACCGAGCCCTGATTCCGAGCCTTATGTTGAACTCGGCTCGGCGGTTAGGTCGCAGACGGTCGTTTGTATAATCGAGGCAATGAAGGTGATGAACGAAATAAAAGCTGAGACCAACGGAACAATAGTCGAGATACTGGTGACCAACGGCCAGGCCGTTGAATATGGTCAGGTGCTTTTCAGGGTCAAACCAGACTAATTCGTGGTGCGTCGTGCGTGATGCGTCGTGCGTAATACGCAATATGATATACGCAATACGAGATACGAAAAGATGTTTTCAAGAATTCTGATAGCAAACCGTGGTGAAATAGCGCTGCGTATTATCCGTGCCTGTCACGAGCTTGGCATTGAGGCGGTGGCAGTTTATTCCGAGGCCGATAAGGACGCTCCATACCTGCAGCTTGCCGATGAAGCCATTTGTATAGGCCCGGCCAACCCTGCCCAAAGTTATCTAAATATCCCGCGTATCATAAGTGCCGCCGAGATTGCAGATGTCGAGGCAATTCATCCGGGTTATGGCTTCCTGGCTGAGAATATAAACTTTGCCCAGATATGCCGGGACTGCGGGATAACATTTATCGGCCCGCCTGTTGAGGCAATGCGGCTGCTTGGTGACAAAGTCCAGGCCCGCAAACTGGCACACAAAGCGCGGGTGCCGGTTGTCCCGGGCTCTGACGGGGCTATTGAAGAAGAATCTGAAGCGTTGAAGCTCGCAAACAAAATGGGCTACCCCGTGATGATAAAGGCTGCTGCCGGTGGTGGCGGACGAGGTATGAGAGTTGCGCACAACGATATCAGCTTTCGTTCGGCCTTTGGCGCAGCGCAGGCCGAGGCGGAAGCCGCTTTTGGAGACGGCAGCGTCTATCTGGAAAAATTTATAGTTGAGCCCCGCCACGTAGAGGTGCAGGTAATGGCCGATAACGCCGGCAACGCATTGCACTTTTACGAAAGAGACTGCACCATTCAACGAAGGCATCAAAAAATGATTGAGGAATCACCCTGTCCTGTCTTGGATGAGCGTGACAGAGAGCAGCTTGCCGAGGCCGCCTTGAGGATTATAAAAGAGGCAAAATATGTCAATGCCGCAACGATTGAGTTCCTTCTGGACAAGGATAAAAAGTTTTACTTCATTGAGGCAAATACGCGAATCCAGGTCGAGCACCCCGTTACCGAGATGGTTACCGGCCATGATTTGATTAAGTGGCAGCTAAAGATCGCCGCAGGTCAACCTATCAAATTGCGCCAGAAGAATATCAAGCATACCGGCGTGGCAATTGAGTGCCGAATCAACGCCGAAGACCCCGCAAATAATTTTGCGTCTTGTCCGGGCACGATTACCAGATATATTCCGCCCGGCGGTCCCGGTGTCAGAGTCGATACGCACGTTTACCAGGGCTGGACAGTCTCGACAAGTTATGATTCGATGATTAGCAAACTTATCGTTCATCAAAGAACGCGAACCGAAGCCATTGCCACAATGAAAAGGGCTTTGCGGGAATTTGTTATCGAGCCAATCAAAACCACAATACCCGCCTGTCTGGATATCCTCTCACATAACCTTTTTGTCAAAAATAAAATCGATACAGGCTTCGTCGAACGAAACTTTTAGAAAATTGTGGATTACTTTGCTTTAGGCGGTTATAATATTTGTAGTTTTGATAAAAATAGAATTGTGAAGAGCATCAAATATGTCGAAATTCGAGAAAATTTTATCGCTGGTTTTAAGAGGCGCTTCGGACTCAAACATATCTTTTGAAGATTTACGATATCTATTAAATCACTTGGGATTCAAGGAGCGGATACGCGGCAGCCATCATATTTTCACAAAAGAAGGGCTTGAAGAAATACTTAACCTGCAACCTAAGGGAAATAAATCCAAACCTTATCAAGTCAAGCAGGTTAGAAATATTATGTTAAAATATAAATTGGAAGAAAAGCAAAATGAGCAAGTATGAATTAGTTATATATTGGAGTGAGGAAGATAAAGTTTTTATTGCTGAAGTGCCGGAATTAGCCGGTTGTGCGGCTGATGGAAAAACTTATCAAGAAGCCCTTGCTAATGTCGAGGTTGTTATTCAAGAGTGGATTGAAACTGCTAAAGAATTAGGAAGGCCGATTCCCAAGCCTAAAGGCCGGTTGATGTTCGCTTAAATCGGCTAATATTTTAGATGCATTCTCGTTTAACCTTTTTGTCAAAAATAAAATCGATACAGGCTTCGTCGAACGAAACTTCTGAATTGAGCTGCTACGGTGCTAACAAATAGCTTTTGCTGAATGGAGGATTTTGAAATATTGCTCGAACGATTCCGATTGAAAGGAAAAACCAGTGAAACGTTTATGGTCAATTGTAGGGTTGTTAGTTGTCATTTTTATATTACTATCTGTATGCAAGGCGGCCACATCCCAGAATAAAGTCCCTGATTTTGTCATCGAGAAGTTTGCGCCGGGAGGAACAGCCGAAAACCTCCAGTCGAAACACCTCAAGCTTATGCAGGAGGCATTCGATAGCAAACCTCACCACCGGCAAATGCAGAATGCCGTGACTGTCACCACTGTTGACAAGCTCGCGCTTAACCGGGCGGTCGTCACCGGCATCGATGACTCCTTCTCCTGCAAGCTCGACGATTGGGCGGTAACCAATCAGAAGAAATCAGGTCGCTGCTGGATATTTGCCGGGACGAACCTCCTGCGTGTTGGCGCAATGAAAAAAATGAACCTCAAGGAATTTGAGTTCAGCCAGAGCTACGTCTTCTTCTGGGACAAAATCGAGCGTGCCAACTACTTCCTGGAGTCAATCATCGACACGGCAAATCGTCCCGACGGCGACCGAACGGTTGACTTCCTGCTGGCCAATGTGCTCGGCGACGGCGGGCAGTGGAACATGTTCGTCAGCCTCATCAGTAAGCATGGTTTGGTGCCCAAAACGGCTATGCCGGAGAGCGAAAGCTCCTCGAACAGCTATATGATGAACAGGGCCCTTAAGGCCAAACTCCGCGAGGGTGCCAGGCGTCTACGCGACATGCATGCCAAACGTGCCGGCGTTAAAAAATTACGGAAAGCCAAGCACGAAATCCTTACCGTTATTTACCGAATTCTGAGCATCCACATGGGCACGCCCCCCAGGCGTTTTGATTGGCAGTGGCGCGACAAGGATAACAAGTTTCACCGCGATGGTGAGCTGACTCCGCAAGAGTTTGCCAAAAAATATGTAACCCTGGACCTGGACGAGTACGTTTGCCTGGTACATGACCCGCGGCCGAACAGTCCGTTTGGTCGTACTTTCGCCGTCGCTTACCTCGGCAATGTGGTCGGCGGTGAGCCGGTTAAGTATTTGAACGTTGACATTGATACGATGAAAAAAATCACTATGCGCACGCTGCTTGATGGCGAGCCGGTGTGGTTCGGATGCGACTGCGGGCCGCAAATGGCCCGCGACCTCGGACTCTGGGACGTCCGCCTGTTCGATTACGAGGGTATCTACAACACGCAGTTCATCTTGAATAAGGCCGACCGGCTCATCTACCACCAGAGCAGTATGAACCACGCTATGCTCTTTACAGGCGTGGATATCGTCGATGGCCGGCCGCGCCGCTGGCGCGTAGAGAACAGTTGGAGCGATGATAGCGGCAAGAAGGGCTTCTTTATTATGGACGATTCGTGGTTCGACGAGTTTATGTTCGAGATCGCAGCCCGCAAAAGCTATTTACCGAAGAACCTGCAGAA
>DAOVNI010000157.1 GCA_030630315.1 Phycisphaerae bacterium
TCTCGGCAAATTGAAATCCCCGTCGAACCCCATTCTGACCTCTGTCTCCTGGCTTCTGCCTTTTCCCTTTACATTTACGCGGCGAATACGTAGAATGAAACACCGTAATTGTGTGAAACGCAATATGAGATACTAATACGAAATGCAAAGCACTATTGACCTTTGAATTACTAATGAAACTTGGGTGGCACCCTCAAACTTGTTTGGGGGTGTTAAAAATGCCTTATTCGAGTGTTTGGGCTAATTGTTCGTTTCGTTTGTTTTTCAAATTTCAATAAAGGGCAAAATTTGAGACAAACTAAGTAATGTTTTGAACATTTGATATTTGAATTTAGAATTTGTTTCGAATTTCGAATTTCGGCATGGGTGGCATCCTCAAGCGCAGCTTGGGGATGGTTTCGCCCCGAAATACAGGATTCACTATGGAAAAGATAAAGCTTTACGACACTACTCTTCGCGATGGCATGCAGGCCGAAGGCGTCAGCTTTTCGCTGGAAGACAAGCTCTCAATCGCCAGACGCCTTGACGAGCTCGGCCTCGATTACATCGAAGGCGGATACGCCGCCTCAAACCCCAAGGAGATGCAGTTCTTTGCCGAAGCAGCCAAACTCGGCTTGAAGAATTCGAAAATCGTGGCATTCGGCAGCACCCGCAGGGCCGATGCAAAGGTCGCCGACGACCTCTCGCTCAACGCAATGCTCGCCTGCAGGACACCGGCCGCTACCGTGGTTGGCAAAAGCTGGGACCTGCACGTAACGGATGTGCTCGGCTGCTCGCTCGATGAGAACCTGACCATTTGTGCCGAGTCGGTCGAGTATCTAAAAAAGAAAGGCCTCGAGATAATCTTCGACGCCGAGCATTTCTACGACGGCTACAAAAAAAACCGCGAATATGCAATGAAGGTTTTGGCCGCTGCCGCTGAGGCCGGCGCCGATGTGCTGGTCCTTTGCGATACCACCGGCGGCTCTCTGCCGGACGAAGTGTACGAAATCACCAGGGCCGTCTGCGAAAAATTCAGCCCGCTGATGGTCGGCATTCACGCCCACAACGATAGCGACTGTGCCACAGCCAATTCGTTGGCTGCGGTGCGGGCCGGTGCCCAACACGTCCAGGGCACAATGAACGGGCTCGGCGAGCGGTGCGGAAACGCCAATTTGTGTACGGTCATACCTGACCTTGCGTTGAAGATGGGCTTTGTTGTCCTTGGCCCTGAAAAAATCAAAACCCTCACCGAGGTGTCCCGTTTCATCTTCGAGATTGGCAATCTAACGCCCGTAATGAATATGCCCTATGTTGGCGGGAGCGCTTTTGCACACAAGGCAGGCCTCCACGTGGACGCCCTGCGCAAAAACAAACGCACCTACGAGCACATCGACCCCGCCCTCATCGGCAACGAACGACGGTTCCTTATTTCCGAGCTCAGCGGAAAATCAAACATCCTCGCCGAGCTCGAAAAAGCAAAAATCGCTGAAGATAAGGAATTAGCAAAAAAAATCCTTCTCCGCGTCCAGGAGCTTGAGAGCGAGGGCTTCCAATTTGAAGCCGCCAACGCCAGCTTCGACCTGCTGGTAAAAAAGACTATGGGCACATACAAGCCGGCTTTTGAGCTTATAAAGTATTACGTAACCACGGAAAAGCGAGCATCCGGCGAATTGGTTACCGAGGCCACCGTAAAACTAAAGGTCGGCGATAAAGTCGAGCACGTCGTCGGCGAAGGTGATGGCCCCGTCAACGCCCTCGATGGCGCTTTACGAAAGTCGCTCGAGAATTTTTATCCGAGCATCAAGGACGTTCACCTGATTGATTATAAGGTGAGGGTCGTTAATGCTAAAGCCGGAACCGCCGCTCGTGTCCGCGTTATAATCGAATCCCGCGACAAAACTTCAATCTGGGGAACGGTCGGCTGCTCAGAAAACATCATCGAGGCCTCCTGGCAGGCTCTCTCAGACTCCGTAGAATACAAACTACAAAAAGACAAACAATAATTTGTACTCAACTGGAGAATCGTAAATCGTCAATCGCAAATTGTAAATTAACACCGCCCCCCAATTTATTGCGTGGGTTACAGAGCCGCGCACGTAAGTAAGCGGCAGAAAAACGAGCCACAAGCCACGAAATTATTTGCCGGAAATTGAAGAATGGCAGGGTGGGCAATGCCCACCAAAATAAACTGTTTAAGTAAAAAAAAGAGGAAACAACTTGTATCGGTAATGAAAACTCTGGAGAAAATCCGAACCGATTCAATGTGAAAAGAACGAGTAAAAGGGCTCAAAGCTATTTTGCCCGGGATTTCTCTTGTAATAAACTCACTGCCCGGTATGATTGCGACTGTACTGCCGATGCGACCCCAGGCATTACCTGGCGACGCTCGAAATGTCGTTATAGTCGAAAAACTTATGAAACCCGGTACCAGGTTAGATGTTTTTGGGAGACTTTACTATGCAATTGTATAACCGTAGAACTTTCCTCAAGACAGTGGGATTAGATGTAGCGGCATTAGCGCTATCCGGTTGCGCTGGTTCATATCAGGGTAATCACCCCAAAAAACAGAACTCAAAACCGAATATTGTATTTATTCTCGCTGACGACCTGGGCTACGGTGACCTTCGCTGCTACAATCCTGAATCGAAGGTCCCCACCCCCAACCTGGACAAACTGGCAGAAGAAGGCATGCGTTTTACGGATGCCCATAGTTCTTCGACGGTTTGCACCCCCACTCGATACAGTCTGCTCACCGGTCGCATGGCTTTCCGCACCGGCAAAGGAGGCGTCTTCACCGGCGCCGGAGGGCCCTGCCTGATCGACCAGGGACGCCTCACCCTGCCACAAATGCTGAAAAACCAGGGTTACGCCACGGCATGCTTCGGAAAATGGCACGTGGGATTGACATTCTTCAACAAGAATGGAGAACCCATACATCGGGGTGGTCTCGAAGCCGTCAAACAGATAGACTACTCACGCCCCATCACGGACGGCCCCATCAATCGCGGGTTCGATCAATTTTTCGGCACCGCCTGTTGTCCCACCACTGACTGGCTCTATGCCTACATCGATGGCGACCGCATTCCCGTACCTCCTACCGGCATCCTAAACCGCGATCCCCTGCCCAAACACCCCTACTCCAGGGACAATCGACGCGGCATGATCGCTCCCGACTTCGATCTTGAAGAAGTTGACCTTGTTTTTCTCGAGAAAAGCAAAAAATTCCTCGAACAACACGTCAAGGCAAATCCCGATCAGCCCTTCTTTCTTTTTCACTCGGCTCAGGCCGTACACCTGCCCTCATTCCCCGCCGATCGTTTCAAGGGCAAAACAAACGCAGGGCCCCATGGCGATTTTATCTTCGAGAACGACTACATCGTCGGCGAATTGATGAAAACCATTCAGCGGCTCGGCCTCGCCGACAACACCCTGGTCATTTTCTCCAGTGACAATGGGCCCGAAGTTACCACCACCATAAACATGCGAGACGATCACAAGCACGACGCGGCTCGACCCTGGCGCGGCATGAAACGCGACCAATGGGAAGGTGGCCATCGAGTGCCCTTCATCGCCCGCTGGCCCGGAAAGATTAAACCCGCAAGCACCTCCAGTCAGATGATCAGTCTTACCGACGTGATGGCGACCTGCGCTGCGATTGTCCGGGCCGAACTGCCCGAAAACGCCGCCGAGGACAGTTACAACATCCTCTCCGTCCTCAGGGGCAGGCAGGGCGACAAGCCCATCCGCAAGTACCTCCTCCAGCAGACAATCAGCCTCGCTCTTTCTATCCGGCGAGGACCCTGGAAACTCCTGGACCACAAGGGCTCCGGCGGCAACCGCTACCACAGAAATCCGCGACTGAAAAAATACATCATCCAGGACACCGCCCCGGACGCGCCAGGCCAGTTATACAACCTTGATTCTGACCCCGGAGAAACCATAAACCTCTATTTCCAGCAACCGGAAATCGTAAAGGAATTGAAGAACCAACTGGAAAAGTACAAATCCAGCGGCCGCAGCGCACCATCCCGAATTTAACGAAACGCGATTATCCTGTCGCTTCGCACATACTGCTCTAAATCCCTTTTGCCCCATTGATTAGCCCCCAGCCTGTCCCCGAATGTCGTAGTCGGGGATCCACTCTAATGCCGCCTGCCCGAGTCCCTGCATGCTTTAGGCAGGGATCCAGCTATTTATGTGCTTATAAAGCACTTTTTTGTCGTTTTTACTAAGAAAGACAGAATTATTATGGTTCTTATCCGTTAAATCCGCTTGCCCCGTGAGATAGCGAAGCGTTATCTCACTATAGTGGGGGTGTAAACCTGTGCCAGCGAAAGCGGGTATCCGTGGTTAATAAAGAATCCCTCTTTTGCCGGCCTGCATATTCTTATGCGGGCCATCTCTGATGGCCCAGCGGACGCTGGCCGCTGGCTTCACAGATACTGGTATCGAGAAAGCCGCTGCCAAGTCTGCACCGGCTGGCAAAAAAAATCCGCGTAAATTCGCGCAACTTGTGCCATAGGTATCCGCGATTAAAAATCAATCAAATCTGCGGGTAGCTGGAACCTAAAACCCAAAAATCTAAAAAATTTTTATCTCCTTTTCTCACATCGAGTTACGGGAATCAGGAATCGAGAATCGAGCACTATTTTCGACTCAAACGCGCACATTCGCCCAATTATAGAGGGACGTCTTTTTTGCCCCAGGCCGAAAACAGGCCCA
>DAOVNI010000075.1 GCA_030630315.1 Phycisphaerae bacterium
AGCCGTCGGAGACAGCTATTATCATCTGCGATATGTGGGACCAACACTGGTGCAAGGGCGCAACCCGACGGGTCGCGGAATTAGCGCCGCGGATGAACGAGGTTGTCTGCAAAGCGCGCAGCAAAGGCGTGTTAATAGTACATTCGCCCAGCGGGACAATCAGCCACTACAAGGACCATCCGGCCCGCAAGCGGGCGCAGAGCGCTGCGAAAGCGGCGAACCTGCCCGGGGACATCAGCAAATGGTGCACGTGGAAGAGTGCGAAGGAAAAGAAAGCAGAATACCCGATTGACCAATCCGACGGCGGGTGCGACTGTGAGCCGAAGTGCAAAGGGGGCTCGCCGTGGCGCAAACAGATAGAGGCCATCGAAATTCGCAGCGAAGACGCCATCAGCGACTCGGGCGTGGAAATCTGGAATCTGCTGGAGCAGCGCGGAATCGACAACATTATCCTTATGGGCGTGCATACCAATATGTGTGTGCTCGGCCGACCCTTTGGCCTGCGTAATATGGCGCGATACGGCAGGAATGTCGTGCTTATGCGTGACATGACCGATACGATGTATAACTCGCGGATGCACCCCTTTGTGAGCCATTTTACCGGCACAGACCTGATAGTTAAGCACATCGAAAAGTTCGTGTGCGCGACGATTACCTCGACGGCATTTGCGGGTCAGCAGCAGTTCTGTTTCAAGAACGACAAGCGGCTGCGCGTTGTTTTCATTTCCGCCGAGAGCGAGTATAAGTCCGCCGAGACGCTGCCGGAGTTTGCTCACGAGTTAGAAACAAAGTACGGCCTGTGCTGTGAGGTACTTCAGGGCAGCACCGACAAACGGAGCAAAGAGCGCAATTACATTTCCGGTATGGAGGCGCTGTTGAAGGCGGATTTGGCTCTGGTTTTCGTTCGTCGCAGGGCCTTTCAGGCTGAACAGATGAAGTATTTCCGTGATTACCTGGACAGGGGCAAGCCGCTGATTGGATTGCGGACTGCCAGCCATGCGTTTGATACCCGCGGCAATGCGCCGGACGGTCATGTTGAGTGGCGTAAGTTCGACCCCGAGGTGTTAGGCGGAAACTACCACGGTCATTACGGCAACGGACCTGTGACGACGGTGACGGCGGCGGCGGGCGCTAAGGGCCATCCGATACTTGCGGGCGTGCAGATGCCGTTTATGAGCAATGGTTCGCTGTACGAGGTCAGCCCGTTGAGCAGGTCGGCAAAGCGGCTGCTGATTGGCACGATCCCGAACAAGGAACCCGAGCCGGTCGCCTGGACCAATACTTATAAGAAAGCCCGTGTTTTCTACACGTCGCTGGGTCATCCGGACGACTTTAGAAATCCGCAGTTCCGCCGGCTGCTTATCAACGCGGTATTCTGGGCGATGAATAAGCCGGTGCCGAAGGTCAAGGCCACAACCAAAAGAGGCGTTACACATTAACAAAAGACGTAGTTAAACTGCTGAGTGTACTCGAAAAGGGCTGATGCGTCGTTATGGCCACAGAGCAGGGGTATCGAAAAGGCAGAATTTTACAAAAAATTTACTTATTATCTGTCAACCGTTTGGCTACAATAGACGTCTATAAGTAATAGATGGAGTAAAATGGCATATAATGTTATTGCCTTTAGCTGATTTCTAAGGGCCGAATTCGGAGGTCAAATGCAAGTGTAACGCTCCTATTCCGGTAAGTTTTGATAAGAAGGTATTTGTGCGCTATCCCATAACAACAAACACCCTGAACGGGTGTTGTTACGGGACTTTGAATATTAACAATTTTTTGAGAAGGAGTTGAAAATGAAGACGAATGCAAATTCAAAAATGGTGATTGTATCAGTATTGGTCCTTTTGGTTCTGTGCGGCTCTGCATGGGCCTTTAGCGGCAGCGGCTCTGGAACAGAAGCAGACCCTTATGTAATCACAGATGTTTACCAACTTCAGGAGATGCAAAATGATTTAGCTGCTTCTTATGTATTGGGCAATGATATAGATGCTTCCGGCACGGTGAGTTGGAATAGCAGCGCTGGATTTGAGCCTGTTGGCAATGATATAGATTACTTTACAGGCAGCTTTGATGGGCTGGGACACACGATAACAGGATTGTATATTAATAAGCCTTTAGCACGCGGAGTTGGTTTGTTTGGTTATCTTCGTAACGGTGCTGAGGTAAAAAATGTCGGCTTAATTGACGCAGAGGCTTATGGTAAGTACTATGTCGGTACTTTGGCGGGTAATAGCTACTACGGTTCTTTGATTCATAATTGCTATGCCATGGGTGAAGTTGCCATTTCAGCGGATGGTTCAAATGATGCAAAATCAGGCGGCTTGGTGGGAAGTCAAGGATACTCTACAATCTCGAAATGTTATTCAGCTGTAAATGTCACAGCCTTAAGCAGCAGATATCAAATTGGAGGCTTATGCGGTTACTCCCGAGCTAGGTCCGGTGATCCACCGGCACTCATTGAAAACTGCTATTCAACCGGCACAGTCACCAGCAACGGCTGGAAAGTTGGTGGCTTACTCGGTGATGCTGATGGTGAAAATTCAACTGTGTCTAAATGCTATTCAGTTGGACTTGTAAACGGTTCTCATAAAAAGGGTTTAGTTGGTTATAATTTTAGAAACCCTAACATTCGAGACAGTTACTGGGATGTGCAAACCTCTGGTTGTTCATCAAGTTATGGAGGAACGGGCAAACAAACCGCACAAATGATGCAGCAGGCAACATTTGTAAACTGGGATTTTGAACAAATATGGGATATCGTTGAAAATGAAACATATCCGTTTCTCCGCCCCCGTTCTCCAAGGGCTGCTGCGGTTCGTGAGATTTTGGATGCTATCGCCGGAAAGAGTGAGTTGTTATTGGACATAGAAGCAGCGCTGGAGCACGAACAGGCGGCTTATTATGCTCTTGAAGAGTTGCTTGAGAGTGGTGATTACGGCAACCTGTGGAAAGGTGACATAATCAAGGCCCAGCAAAAGATACACTCGGCCATACAACATGAACGGCAGAGCAAAAACGCTTTAGAGAAAAGCATTGAAAAGCTTTATGAATCATTGGAGGATTTGGGCTGGGAGCCGCCACCTATGCCGGAGCCGATAGCTCACTGGACGTTCGATGAGGGCAGTGGGACAATAGCAGAGGATTCGGCTGGGAGTAATGATGGAACATTAATTAACGGGCCAGTTTGGACAACAGGTCAAATTGATGGTGCATTATACTTTAGCGGCGGGGATGATTATATTGATTGTGGAAACAGCTTTGCTTCCATCACCGGAAGTACGACCAAAACAATAACGGCATGGGCAAAGTCAGATGTTTCAGACCGAAGTGGTAGAATAATTACTTTGTACAGGAGAAGTGATAGCTACAGCGCTTTTGTAATATACCCGCGGGAAAACGATGGAGTAAATCCAGCTACTTGGAAAGGGCTGTATGCAACGCCTGGAAACGGCCACAAGCTTATAGATTCCGCAGTATCCGTAACTGCAGGTGAATGGATCCACGTTGCATTGGTTCAGGACGGCCCCCATGTGCATATTTATGTTAATGGTGAATTGGAGAACAGCGCAAGTGACGCCGCTGCTCCGACAATATCGAATCCTCCTAATGCGGTTATAGGGACCTACATGTGGTACGGGCATGGCCCATCTGCTTCGTTTCTGGGGACAATAGATGATGTTCGGCTTTACAACAGGGCTTTATCTGCTGAAGAGATCCGGCAGCTTTACAATTTGACCAATTCGGATGACCGCAAATGGCAATAAAAGCCATAAGCTGCCGATCAAAGAATACCCAAAGGCATAGCAAAAGGTCGGAAAATGGGCAAAGTTGAGGCTTGTAGAACCACAAAAAAACCACAAGGTTTAAGCCCTTAAAAGCACCCCTACGATACCCCTACGTTTTTACGGACAGGGAGAATTACGGAAAACCCCGTTCTTGAGCTGAAAAACAAGTTTTTGGGCATCTGAAAGGTGTTTTTGACTTGTTGAGAAGTGTTAAGGTTAGAGCCATAAAAAAAGGGGTCAAAAAACCGGTTAAACCGACACTATAAAGAAAGAAGATTTTGGGGTTCAGAACGAATTTTCACCACCAAAAAAGTACGCTTTTTCACACTTGTGAAAAAGGCGATTCGAGCTCTGAGCTTTAACAAAACTCCTCGAACGGTCAGAATAGCCTAAACCCAAGTAAGGACGCTAAATTCTATAGACCTGCTAATTCATAAGCAGGATTTCAATAGCTAATAAAGCATTGAAAACAAAGATGTTACAAATCAGGCATGACCTTGGCGTCACACTATGGCGTCAGTTTAGGGGGATATTAACTCACCGGCAATAACTGCTATGGGATCGTCGTTCCTCAACAATCAGGCCAAAAACCACCAATTTCGCTGTCGATATACAGTTTTTTGGGAATTTCTTTTGTTCTCTGTCAACCGTTTGGCTACTATAGACGTCTATAGTGGTAGATGGAGTAAATGGCCTCAATGGAGAACACCGACAAGAGCTTAATTGACGCCCATCGTCAGGGCGATAAGACGGCGTTCGGCGAGCTTGTACGCCGATACGGGGACAGTGTATTGGGATATTTGACACAAATGACCGGAAGTCGAGAGCGGGCAGAGGACCTTTTTCAGGAAACGTTCAAGCGTGTCCACGAAAAAGCCCATACGCTTCGGGGCAATCGATTCAAGCCGTGGCTGTTCACAATCGCCACGAATGTGGCTATCGACGGTATGCGAAGACGTAAGCGGCTGCAAGTTGTATCGCTGAATCAAAAACTCGATTGTGCCGATGGGAGATGTGAAGAGCTGGGTGCGGTAGCCGTCGCAGATAATCGGTGCGAACCTTCTGGCGAGGCGATAAGGGCCGAGCAGAAAGAACAGGTGCGGCAGGCTATTGAGCTGCTGCCCGCAAATCAGCGGGCAACACTTGTGCTGGCGTATTATCAGCAGCTTAAGTACCGGGAAGTGGCAGAAGTTATGGGTTGTTCAACTGGAACAGTTAAAGCACAAATGTACAGGGCACTTAAAACGCTGGCGCAAAGATTGCCTGATGTTTCGAGGGAGGTAAAATGAAACATCTTACAGAGCGAGAGCTTATCGAATACCAGTTTGCATTAGGTTCAGAGGTCCGGATGAGAAAAATCGCCGGGCATCTTGGAGACTGCGCTCAGTGTTGCGAGCATCTGGAAAAATTAAAGCGCAAATTCGCCGCGCTGGATTTGCTGTGTGAAGAGGTCGAGCTTTCTGAGGATTTGATTTCGCAGGTGGTAGAGCAGGCCGAGTCCGCCCGAGGCGGAGTGCGGGCGAAGGTTATTCCGTTCAGACCGTCCGCCTGGATTGGTGCGGCTGCGGCGGTGCTGGTGGTGGGAGTACTGCTGCTGGTTGCTAACTTGACTAAGGATGAGGTGCCAGGTCCCGAATTTGTGAAAGGGC
This sequence comes from Phycisphaerae bacterium, assembly GCA_030630315.1. Classification (GTDB taxonomy): domain Bacteria; phylum Planctomycetota; class Phycisphaerae; order Sedimentisphaerales; family Anaerobacaceae; genus JAUVYQ01. Next base: position 5,435 of record DAOVNI010000075.1, read on the forward strand.
CGGAGCCAGCAGAGCCAGCAGGCAAAATGGAGCTTGATGAGACAGTAAAAATCGTGCGAGCTACGGATATCGATAAGACAGTGGCTATGAAAGCTGAGATGCGTTCTCGAGCGGCGATAAAATTGGCAGGCACTGGAATCAGTGGGATTGGAGAGGATACAATATCTGAGCAGGCGCCTTTTGCGCCGGCAAGTGCGATAGAGTTAGTTGTGCTGCCGAGGCGGGATAAGGTGCAGCTTACTATTTATAATTCCACGTTTCAAAGGTGGTACGGCTATGGGGGCTATGACGGTGGCTACGGTGGTTATGGCGGATATGGCGGCGGCTATGGATATGGCGGCGGCTATGGATATGGCGGACGCGGCGGTGACTTAGATGAAGCTGCACGTAAGGAAATCGAGAAATTAAATAAAGCTGTACGTAAGGAAATTGAGAAAAGGGGACTGAGTGGTTATCCCCCTTATGGATCGTCTGGCGGGATAGCAGCAGGTGATCTGACGCTGGTGCGTGAACGGCGGAACCTGACATTGAAGAAGGGCTGGAACTGGCTTCAGTTTATGTGGGCAAATACGCTGATTGACCCGACTTCGCTGAGTCTGGAGCCATTAGAGCAGGCGGACAAGATTGATATACAGCAGTTGGTGTTCCCAGCGAGGCTGCGGGAGCTTGGCCGCTGGCTCATTCGCTCAGAGGTCAGCGGCCAGGTACCGTTCGAGATAACGTATTTTACGAGCGGACTATCCTGGCGGGCGTTTTATATGGGGACACTCGCAAAGGATGAAAAGACGATGCAACTGCAGGGCTATGTCCGCGTTACAAATAAAAGCGGCGAGGATTACGAAAACGCCCAGACCCGGCTGATTGTGGGTAAGGTTCATATCCTCGACCAAATAGCCGAACTGGCAAAAAGGAAATATCCGTATGATATGCCGGGAATAAGAGCCGAGGTGAGCACGCTTCTGGGGGATATAAATGGAAATGGTCTTGCTCATATCCGAGATCAGTATTTCTTTAGTCTTGGGGGTTATGGTGGCGGCATGATGGGCGGTATGGGCGGCTATGCGAGACCTAAAGAAATCAGAAAAGAGGGTCTAAGTGAGTATTTCCTTTATACGATTGAGGGGACGGAGACTATACCTGATAAGTGGGGCAAACGGCTGCTTTCGTTTGATGTAGAAGACATCGAGGTAAAGAGTCTGTATAAATACGATGAAGAGCGCTGGGGACGGCAGGCGATAAGGTTCGTTTCGTTTGTGAACGACGAAGAGCACAACCTGGGAGAGACACCTATTCCGAACGGGACTGTGAAGATATACAGCCAGGCCGACGAGCAGGGCTACCTGTCATACGTTGGAGGGACGAGTGTCAAGTATATTCCGGTGGACGAAGAGGTTGAGTTAAATCTTGGCCCGGCCCGATTGGTTACTGTTGAGCCGGTGCTGATGGATTTCAAAACTGATAATTATGTCTTCGACAAAAGAAGGAATATTGCCGGCTGGGACGAAATACGAACCTGGAAGATGGAGATTACAAATACTCGCACTCTGCCGATAGAAATTGAAATCACCCGCGGCTTCGGCACGGCATACTGGACGCTGCAACTGGTGGATCCTGCGTCTATGGCCGACGATGCGGTCGCTTACGAAAAACATGATGCCACACATGCTCGCTTTAAGCTGACGCGTAAGCCGCGAAGTAAGTGGACATTTGGATACACGGTAACGACATATCACGGTGTGCGAGAAGAATCGCTGACAAAAAGGAAAGATTAAAAATTAAAAAAGAATTTGCCACAGAGGGCACAGAGAACACAGAGACTATTCAATTAAAAAGAAAAAAGTAATATTTTTTAAGGAGAATGAATTATGAACAGTAAAAGAAGCAAAATTATGGCAATGGGTTTGGTCTTGCTGGTTGCTGCCA
>DAOVNI010000226.1 GCA_030630315.1 Phycisphaerae bacterium
GATTTGCACTGGACGAGCACGGCCGCAAGCAGATTGACTGGCTCATCAATATAAGTAACGACGGCTGGTTTGTGAGGTTCAAGGGCGAGAAAGTCTTGCCCAGCACAGAGCTTCCTCAGCACGCAGCTATTTGCGCCTTCAGGGCCGTCGAAAACAGACTTGCCGTCTTGCGAAGTGTCAATACCGGCATAAGCTGCCTCATCGACACCCTCGGACGTGTAAAAAACGGGGCTCTGGCCGGCACCTTGCCGCATAGGGCTATGGCCCGCAAGGGTAGGGCTGGATGGTTCGTCGATGAAATGCCGATAGATAAAAGGACAACGTTTTTTAGTAAATACGGGCAATGGCTGGATTTTTGTTGTGCTCTCTGTCTTGTTTTGCTCATAATAGTACCGCTTTCGGCGAGGTTCATCCGAAATAAAAAATATGTTGTTTCTTTGTGGCGGTGGCGAAATGAAAAATAAATCTAAAAATACTAAAAAACAAAAAGCAAAGTGCACAAGACTAATCGTAACTTATGCGATTATGACTTACGCGATATTCGCCTTCGGATGCAATAAACCGCCGCAAATGCAAACAACCGTACCTCGGCCTGGTACCGTCTCCGTTGATACCCTTATACCCGAAGCCACTCGAATCGTCCGGGAGGGCCTGGCCGACGAAAACCCACTAATCAGGGTTAATGCCATCGAAGCCGTCGCAGTCACCAGACAAATCAGGCTGATGCCTAAAGTACGACGATTGCTAAAAGATGAATTTGTGCCGGTTAGATTCGTGGCAGCTTTAGCTGTAGGCGACCTGGAATACTCGCTTGCGGAAAGCTCGGTTGCGCAATTATTGAAAGATGAAAACGAAAACGTCAGGATTGCCGCCGCTTATGCCAGAGCCAGGCTCGGTTCTCCCGACAGTCTCAAACTTTTTCGCAGCGCGATAGCCAGCAACGACCAGACGGTCAGGGCCAACGCGGCTTTACTGCTGGGCAAAAGCGGCGACAAAAGCGACCTGACTCGAAAGGCCTTGTGGTGGACTCTGAGCAGAGATTCGGACGACAAAGTCATATTCCAGGCAGCAGAAGCCATAGCAATGCTTGGTGATGAGCGAATAATTCCGAGGGTGTGGACCATGCTGATTAGTAAATACGCTGACGTCAGAGTCATCGGTATAAGGGCAATGGGGGCACTGGGAACAAGAGAGGCAAAAAACGCCCTCATTACGATGCTGGACGACGATATATTGGAGGTTCGCCTGGCCGCAGCAGAACAGCTCGGTATGCTCAAAGACACCATCGGAGAGCCCGAAGTCCTCGATGTTTTTACGAAAAATCTCACTGCGGGCCTGAACAAAAAGGCGCTCGAACGGGTTAATGTGCGGACGGCGCTGGCGATAGGCCGAATCGGTACACCACGTCTTATAAAATTTCTGCCGCGGTTTCTGAAAGATGAGTCAAAACCCGTCCGTATCGCTGCCGCTATGGCCGTTTTTCAGTGTATAACCGACGAAAGGCCAAGAATATAGGACGAAAAGCAAAGATTTACAATGGGGTTTAGGAGATTTGCCAAAAATAACTTGACCTTTTCGAGCGTAGAGCGTAAAATATAATGGTAATATAGGTAAACGGCGTGGTGTATAATGCCCACGGGCAACATTCGATTTGAAGTACGAGCGGCTTCAATTTTGTCCCGCCCCAATTAGGCGCGAGCCTAAGCTCAATTGGTGTGGGACAAAATGGGGCCCCGGTTAGTGAAAGGAGCTGTTTTGAGTACACTTACAAAAATTTTAATAGTTTTGCTGACGATATCCTCAATCTTCCTCTGCGGCATTGTGGTAACTTACGTCGCCAACGCTGATAATTACAGACAAATGTACGACGACCAAATCGACGAGCTCAACAGCACAAAGGCGGATGCGCAAAATGACAGAACGCTATTTAAAAAAGAAAGTGAAAAATACGCACGGCTGGAAGACAAACTACGTAGTGAAATTGCCTCACTCACAAGAAAATTTGGGGATTTAAAGGCTACGCTCAAGATTGTTGAAGCGGAAAAAGACGATGCGCTTCGAAGAGTAAATAGCTGGGCAGCTATAGTAAGGGACTTTTACGAGACTACCGATGAGCACACGCAGTTATTAAAAAATACCCTCGCAGAGAAAATCAGACTTGAGGCTGAAAAAGAGAAAAACCTCAAAGAGCTCAACGAGCTCACAACCAGCTTAGAGCAAAAAATGGCTGTAATAGTGATGCTGGATGAAAAAACGAAGCTCCTGCTCGAAGAAAAGTCCGAGCTGCAGGACAGGTTGGACAAGCTTTTACAGCCAATTGGCAAACGCGCCGTCGCCACAACGCCGGTCACACCGGAAAGAGCCATAGCTCGACCGATTATACCCGAAACCAGGGATATCGAGTTGAAAGGATTAATCAAGGCGGTGGATTTGAAAAACTCTATGGCCAGCATATCCATCGGCACAGCAGCCGGCGTCAAAGCAGGTATGAAATTCCACGTGACTCGCGGCGATGATTTTATTTGCGATATTCGCATCATAGACGTCGACGCCGAAGAGGCCGTCGGGGTCCTGGAGCTTATACAGAAACAGAAACAACCAAAAGCTGGTGATAACATATCTACTAATTTATAAGATAGCGTATATGCTATCGGCTATTCATTGTGAGGCTGATATATGAGTCCCAATGGGCAGACTCGTGGTGGAAAAGTAACCGCATCTGATAACCTTTATACGGTTATTCTTGCTTTGGCATTTTGTGTAGTGCTGGCTACAGCAGTGTTCGTAGCCTATAAGTGCCACTTTCAGTACGACACAATCTTCGAAATTCCGTAGCAAATTGACTATTGACAACTACGCTCTTTATTTATAAAAAATAGTCAATTGAAATTTGAGAAGGGACTCGAAAGTGCTACTGGACACAATCTTAGGCTGGTTCAGCATGGATATGGGCATTGACCTGGGTACGTGCACTACCCTCGTTTGTGTCCGTGATAAAGGCATTGTTCTCAACGAACCCTCCGTAGTTGCAGTTCGCAAAGGGACCAACATTGTCCTGAACAACGGCGAAGCGGTTGGCCTGGTTGCTCGCGAAATGCTTGGCAAAACGCCCGGCTCAATTACTGCAATAAGACCTCTAAAAGACGGCGTAATCAGTGACTTTGAAATTACCGAGGCGATGCTGGGCTATTTTATCCGAAAAGTGCACGGCAGGGGTGGTCTGGTCAGGCCCCGAGTGGTAATTGCCGTGCCAAGCGGAATAACTGCGGTTGAACGCCGGGCCGTCATAGACAGCGCCGAACGGGCAGGCGCCCGAAAGGTCTATCTGGTCGATGAGCCAATGGCGGCAGGCATCGGAGCCAATCTGCCAATCACAGACCCTACCGCCTCAATGATTGTCGATATCGGCGGCGGAACCACCGAAGTGGCAATAATGAGTCTGGCCGACATCGCCACCTCTGAATCAATCCGCGTCGGGGGCGACGATATGGATGAAGCGGTAATCAATCACCTTAAAAGAACATACAACCTGCTTATCGGCGAGGCGAGAGCCGAGAAAGTCAAGATACAAATCGGTTCCGCCGCCCCGCTGGAAGAGGAGCTGACAATGGAGGTGGCCGGCAGAGACACC
>DAOVNI010000206.1 GCA_030630315.1 Phycisphaerae bacterium
CAAATGAACTGACGATTACAGGCCAAAACTGGAGCGCCCAGCTTAGTGGTCTCTTATCCCCGATCAGGTTTTCGAACATCATCTCTTATTTTCTTTAGACTTAAAATTTTCAATCCAGACTTCACCATCATAGCGAAGCATAATCAAATTGTCTTTGAATCCATCGAAACGGATATTTACTTTTGAAGCCAGCAGCTCCTGTAATATCCATTTCGGAAAGTTGGCGCCTGCTTTTATCGACAGTGGGACGCCGCCCCCGAATCGCGGATTTATCTCGATGAATTTTACCTTATCATCGCCGGTCAGGAACAATTGCAAAGTTATAACGCCCGGCCCAGCGCCGAGTTTCTCAACCAATCTCGCAGCTTCACGCATAATGGCCGGGTGCTTTACCACCTGGCTCTTGCTCACCTCGCCGGCCCTTACCTCGATGCGTTTTCTCGGCACAACACAGCGAACCTTCAAAGAGAAATCAACATATACGTCGCAGGTATGTTCAGTACCCTTGATAAATTCCTGAACGATACAATTTGGTATTCTTCCGGCAAAGAATAACAGTTCTTTGCGATTGTTCACAGCAGCATTTCCTCTGCTGGCATAGCCATCCCAGGGCTTCAGAAAGCAAGGCCAGTTGAGTTTCTTTTTCGAAAGTGCGGCCCGAATACTCATAGTAACGGGAGTATCAAAACCGTTTTTGATTAAAAAACTATACGTTTTCCTCTTGTCCTGGCAAATATCGACCACTTCCGGAGTTGAGACAAGGACGCAACAGCCCATCGCAGCGAATTTCGGCTTGTTCTGGGCCAGAAGTTTCAGGTCCAGATCAACGGTTGGAACGAGCAATTTTACCCTGTTGGTTTTGACAATCGTCAGCAGTTGCTTGATATAGCCGGCGTGTGTTATAGGCTTAACCAGAAAACGCTTATCGCACAACTGCAGGGCGGAACTTAGCGCAGTGGTATCCGTACCAAAGAACGAGGCGTTTACTTTCAGTTTTCTTGCCGCCCGGCGAAAACTATTCAGCAACGAGACCCGTCTGCCGATGCAGGTGAATAAAATACTAATCAATTTTCGATTCCCAATTCCCATTTTTCAATAACCAGCCGTCAATCCTAAATCAAAACTCGAAAATAGTCAATTCCAAATAGTCAATTCTTTTGACCCTGTTAGAAATTTTTCCCTTTTTGTAACCCGTTAGAAGTTCTATAATGAGGTAATAATATGATAGAAAAAGGAAAAATTCTAACGGATTAGATTAGGGAAAATAAAGTTGCTCAAACCAAGCGAAAATCCACCTATGACCTGGCCTGAAGTAAAATCCATCCGTGATTTTACCGGCTTATGGTGGGTTGCTCACACCAGAAGCAGAAACGAAAAGGCCCTGGCGCAGGATTTGATTAACAAAGATATAAGCTACTTTCTTCCAATGAGCTGGAAAGTTCGGCGTCGAAAGCAAAGAACGATACGGTCGCTCCTGCCCTTGTTCAGCGGATATTTGTTCTTTTGCGGCAATGAAAATCAGCGCGTCGAACTATTGCGAACAAATCGAGTAGCCAATATAATCGAAGTCAATGACCAACAAAGATTACTTGACGAACTACTGCAAATTGAGCAAGCTCTTCAAGCCGGTGCTTCGCTCGCACCGCATAGCTACATCAAAGCAGGTCAGCATTGCCGCGTCATAGCAGGGCCGTTAGCCGATTTGCAGGGTATCGTCATCAGAACGAAAACCGCTGCACGTCTCGTTTTGCAGATAGATATGCTCGGCCAGGCGGCAAGCGTCGAGATAGACCTCGATATGATAGAGATTGATAGATGATAATTGTACAATAGGAGACAGCGAAATGAAGATTTGTGTGGTTGGGGTTGGTTACGTCGGATTGGTAACGGCAGCTTGCCTGGCGGAGACCGGCAACAATGTCGTATGTGTGGATAGAGACGGCGACAAAATTGCAGGCCTGAAAGATGGAGTAGTCCCCATTTACGAGCCGGGCCTGACCGAAATGGTCAAACACAATAAAAAGCTCGGCCGACTGCACTTTACAACTGATTTGAAATATGGAGTGGACAACTCGCTCATTATCTTTCTTGGTGTCGGCACACCTTCGGCGCCGGACGGCTCAGCCGATATATCGGCTGTCCTTGCAGTCGCCGCCGATATCGCCGAAAACCTCAGCGACTATCGAATTATTGTAACGAAAAGCACTGTGCCGATAGGTACACACAGGAAAATAATGGATATTATAAAATCCAGAACAGAAACGCCGTTTGATTATGTAAGTAATCCGGAGTTTCTCAGAGAAAGCTCTGCCATTGATGATTTTATGCGTCCCGAAAGAATAATCATCGGCACAACCAATCCAGCCGTTAAGGAAATAATGAAACAGCTTTACGACCCATTTATGCGAAAGAGCAAGCGAATACTATTTATGGACATTGTCTCCGCTGAATTGGCCAAGTACGCAGCCAATGCGATGCTGGCAACAAGAGTCTCATTTATTAATGAAATCTCAGCTCTTTGTGAAAGAATCGGCGCAGACATCGAACAAATAAGACAGGGCGTCGGCAGTGACTCACGGATTGGGCCGTCTTTTTTATTCCCCGGTGTAGGCTTTGGCGGCAGTTGCCTGCCAAAAGATGTTCGGGCACTGATTCATACCGGCGACGAATATGGCGTCGAAATGAAGATAATCAAGTCGGTTCAGCAGGTAAATATAAATCAGCAGGAGCGATTTGCAAAACGCATTAAGGATTATTTCGCCGGCCGAGAAGACAAAACCACGTTAGCAGTTTGGGGACTGGCTTTTAAGGCAAAAACCGATGATGTCAGAGAATCACCTGCAATTTACTGCATAAAGAAATTCCTCGACTGGGGAATGAAGGTAAAAGCGTACGACCCGGAAGCCGGCCCCGCGGCAATGGCGGCTTTGAACGGCAAAATCGAAATCTTCCAGAACGGATACGATGGTCTTGATAACGCTGATGCCCTAATCGTCTTCACCGATTGGCAGGAATTCAGGAACCCCGACCTCGAAGCTATTGCCGCAAAACTAAAAAAGCCGGTCATCTTCGACGGCAAAAACCTCTACGACCCTAACGTACTTAAAAAGGCAGGATTTGAATATTACAGTATCGGAAGAAAATGAAAGGAAAAGATTATGGGTATGGACATTATTATTCGAAGTTTAGGCATAGTTATCGTTGTTGTTGGGATTGTGTACTTGCTAAGGCCCGATGTTATGAAATGGTTGCTCGAATTCTTCAAACAGGGAAAACGCATATACTTCGCAGGACTGATAAGACTGGCACTGGCAGTAATATTTTTACTCGGTGCCCGCGAATGCGATATTACCTGGGTGATAGTTGTTTTTGGCATTCTTTTCCTGATAGGCGGAGTGTTGATATTCATACTCGGGCCTGAAAAGCTTAGACGGATACTTGATTGGTATCAAAAACAATCGGTTTTACTTCTTCGAGTTCTTGCTGTAATCGCCTTGGCCATCGGAGCAATAATTATCTATTCCGCATAAAGTAAAATAACAGGGCCCCAAACGTAAGTGCGGGATCATCCCCGAACGTTTCTGTCGGGGACCCAAAAATGTTTATCCTCGCACCAAATAGGCACCTGCCGCAATTTGGTGCGGGGTCATCCTGAGTGCAGTCGAGGAATCTGTTCAAACCACCGTCGCGCCGCGACATCAACCCCAAATAATCAATCATCAATAATCAATTATCAATTGAACTGCCCTCCCGGCCCAAAGTGCCGTTATGATTATTTTAATTTATTTTTATTGACGTCCGGTTAGTTCTCCTGGTATTATAAATATCAGTTGGGCATATTCTCACGTCTCTCAGGAATATTCTCTTGAAAAAAATGCGAGAGACAAATTTTATGGTCGTTTAGAAGGCC
>DAOVNI010000185.1 GCA_030630315.1 Phycisphaerae bacterium
ATGGGACCAGGTTGCACAGACCATACCGGATGGACCGCTCCAGATTTTCAAACGCGTCGCCGAGACATACGATGGCGAAGCGCTGGCGGTGATTGACCGGCAGGGGGGTAAAACAGAGAGCTATACCTGTGGAGGCTGCTTTATGGGCATCACCGCTGAGTCCGTCAATGTGCTTATGACTAAAGATGATATAATCCGCTGTCCCAACTGCACAAGAATACTTGTGCTTGGAACCGAAGGGGATGTTTGATACCTGGCGCTTGACGCTCGGAAATCAAAATACGACATGCAGGATACGAGAAACGAAGTAATCGCTTACATAGATGGCGGCAGCAGAGGCAACCCGGGTCCAGCCGCCGCCGGCTTTGTCTTAACCGACCACGCCGGAAATCAATTACAGGCAAAGGCCTTCTTCATCGGACGGACTACCAACAACGTAGCCGAATATACCGGTATCATAAAAGCACTCGAAGCCGCAAAACAAATTGGTGCTGAACAGCTAATGGTTTTTAGTGACAGCGAGCTCCTCGTCAAACAGGTTAATGGCGAATACAAGGTGAAAAGTGAGCAAATCAGGCCCCTTTTCCGGCAGGCCGTTGACCTGCTTGGTGATTTCGAAAGCTGGAAGGTTCGGCACATCGTTAGAGAGAAAAACAAAGATGCCGACAAGCTCGTAAATCGGGCATTAAATCTCGGACGTGACGTTGAAGCAAAACCCGCGACTGCTGAGCCGCAATCATCAATCATCAATAATCAATCATCAATTAAAAGGCCGGTTCGGCTCGGCGTGCTAATCAGCGGCGGAGGCACAACGTTGATGAATATTCTCGAATATATAAATAAGGGCCGGCTAAATGCCGAGGTCCCCGTCGTGATAAGCTCACGCTCGACCGTAGCCGGCGTCGAAAAAGCGAAAACCGCCGGACTTGACGTAAAAATCATTCGCAAAAAAGACTTTCCCGACATCGATGAGCTAAGCAAACGCATCGAAGAAGAGCTTGTCGCTGCAAACGTTGACCTCGTCGCCCAGGGCGGCTGGCTCTGCCTCTGGAAAATACCCGCTCGATATTTACCCCGCCCGTCCGACGGGCGGGGCGAGTACCGTGTGATGAACATACACCCTGCTCTGCTGCCGAGCTTCGGCGGAAAAGGTATGTGGGGACATCATGTCCACGGGGCGGTTCTTGCAGCCGGCTGCAAAGTGAGCGGCTGCACCGTGCATTTCTGCATAAACGAATATGATAAAGGGCCTATAATTGTCCAGCGCCCCTGCGATGTCAAAGACAACGACACCCCGGAAACACTCGCCGCCAGGGTTTTTGAGCAGGAATGTATCGCATATCCGCAGGCCATAAAACTGTTCGCAGAAGGCAAATTACTCGTTCACCCCGCCGTTCCGGGGCGTCCGGCCTGGGTCGAGATACGGCCGGGTCCGGAATAACGGCGGGGTTCAAAACGGAAAAGTAAAAATAAAGCGAAAGAAGAAAGGACATCAGAATATCAGGAGGCAGGATATCAGAACATCAGGATATCAGGTGAGTTTGCCCTGATATCCTGGTAACCTGGTGCCCACTGCCTGATACCCTGATACCCTGATAACCTGAATTGTGAACAGACGACAAAAAGCCATATTAAGAGATTTTGCGACCGTGATAGTTATTACGGCCATTGCGGTCGCGGCAATGATTATCTTCAAGGATTTCGTCAACCGCTCAGTGGCAATGCGGGTAATGGGGGATCTCCGCCAAGGAATTAAACAGTACCGGGATGAGTACGGTTCAGTGCCCCCGAAATCCTGGGTCGATAGGCAGAGGGAAAATCTGCCAGGGAACGTTCGGCTTGGGAACTTGCAGTATAGGGCCCGCTGGATCGACTTTGATTCAACCCCGGATGAGATTTTAGCTTACACCGAAAGAAATTATAACTCGCTGTTCCTCGGCGATGGATTCATCGTGCTAAGGCTGGACGGCCGAGTAGAGTGGATGGACAAGCAGGAGTTCGAGACACTCTTACCCGAGCAGCAACGCCAAATGGAAACTGAAACGCTGCAACAGTAGCGTCCATAAAGCGAGATACGAAATAGGAGATGCGCCCCTGCTACTCTGATTGTGCGACGGCGTGTTTGCTTTCCTTGTCCTGCTTGTCGTCGCCAGGGGCGGACTTTACCTTAAGGCCTTCAACTTTCAGGTGCTCTTCGTCCTGCACATCAATCTTTATAAGGTTTTTGTTTTTGAATTTGCCTCCCAGCACGCCTTCCGAAAGCGGGTCTTCTATGTAGTGCTCGATTGCTCTTCGCAAAGGCCTGGCCCCAAATTCAGGATTGTAACCTTTGTCGATGAGAAATTCCTTCGCCTGGTCGGTCAGCTCCAGTTTCAAACCGTGCTCCGTCAGCCGCTTGAACACCTTCGCAAGCTCGTAGTCAACGATAGTTTTCAAATCTTCTCTCGTTAATGCCCTGAAGACTATTGTGTCATCAATTCGATTTAAAAACTCAGGCCTGAACTGACGCTCCACCTCTTTCTGAAGAATCTCTTTCATTTTCTCATAGTTCGCTTCAGGCCCCTTCTTGCCGAAGCCAAAGCCGGACTGGCTCTTAATCAAATCGGCGCCGATGTTACTGGTCATAATAAGGACGACGTTTTTGAAGTCAACGCTTCGTCCGAAGCTGTCGGTCAGCCTGCCCTCGTCCATAATCTGCAGCAATATATTGTAAACGTCCGGATGTGCCTTTTCTATTTCGTCCAGAAGCAGCACGGCGTAGGGCCGCCGTCTAATCCTTTCAGTCAGTTGTCCACCTTCTTCGTAGCCCACATACCCCGGAGGAGCGCCTACCAATCGGCTCACATTGTGCTTCTCCATAAATTCGCTCATATCCAGCTGGATAAGGGAATTCCTATCACTGAACATAAACTCCGCCAGGGCTTGTGCCAGCAGCGTCTTTCCCACACCGCTGGGCCCCAGGAATATAAAGCACCCCATTGGACGATTCGGGTCCTTCAGGCCGCTTCTGCTCCGCCTTACCGCTTTCGCCACAGCGGTGATAGCCTCGTCCTGCGAAACAACCAGCTTATGCAGCTCGATTTCGAGCTCCAGAAGCCGTTGGGTTTCCTTCTTCTCCAGTCTCGTCAGCGGAACACCCGTCATCTTGCTGACGACCTCTGCAATAGTCTCTGTGTCCACTACCCCGGTTTTCTCTTTGTTCTCATCGTACCATTTTTTTTGCAGTTGCGTCTTTTCATCCAGAAGCTGTTGGGCTTCGTCCCTCAATGCCGCCGCCCGCTCGTAGTCGGCGTTTCTGACCGCCTCATCTTTTTCCTTTTGCACTTTTTCAATCTTTTCTTCTATCTTGGCTAAATCCGGCGGGGGAGTCATATTCTTAAGCCGAACCCTCGCACCGGATTCATCGACTACATCTATTGCCTTGTCGGGCAGGCACCTGCCGGTGATGTATCTGGTCGACAGCTCTACCGCCTGGAAAAGTGCCTCGTCGGTAAACCGGACCTTGTGGTGCGCCTCGTAGCGGTCCTGAAGCCCTCTAAGAATATCCAGAGTCTCATCCTTTGTAGGCGGGTCAACAATTATCGTCTGGAAACGCCTCTCAAGCGCACCGTCTTTCTCGATGTGCTTTCTATACTCGTCCATCGTGGTGGCCCCGATACATTGCACCTCTCCCCTGGCAAGGGCGGGCTTGAGCACATTTGATGCATCGATAGCGCCCTCGGCTCCGCCGGCTCCGACCAGTGTATGAAGCTCATCAATGAATAAAACGACGTTCTTTGCTCTTCTAACCTCGTTAATGACCGCCTTTATTCGCTCCTCGAACTGCCCGCGATATTTTGTCCCCGCTACCATCATCGCCAGGTCAAGCACCACAATTCGGTTGTCCTTGAGCAGTTCCGGCACTTGCTTGTTGATTATCTGCTGGCTCAGACCCTCGACGATAGCGGTCTTGCCGACTCCTGCTTCGCCCAACAGAACCGGATTGTTTTTCGTCCGCCTGCAGAGTATCTGTATCAATCGCTCGATCTCATTCTTTCTGCCGATTACCGGGTCAAGTTCGCCGCTGGACGCTAATTCGGTAAGGTCTCTGCCGAAGCTGTCCAGGGCAGGCGTCTTGCTCTTTGGCTTTCGGGCTGCCGCCGGACCCATCTTCATTCCAAGGCCCATAGGGCCGTCGTCCACCCCCGCTCCCAACAGATTCAGCACTTCCTGACGCACCTCCTCCAGCTTCAAACCCAGATTCATAAGAACCTGGGCCGCTATCCCTTCACTCTCTCGC
>DAOVNI010000233.1 GCA_030630315.1 Phycisphaerae bacterium
AATTTTCAAAAATTCCTGCTTATCTTAGCAACATAACTATTTTACCATACAATCCTCCACAATTCAAGCAATAAACGGCCACTTTCATCCTGTGTGCCGAATAAAAATCAATAAACACAAAAAAAACGCCTACGAATGTGACTGTGGCGTATATTCTAATTCCTTTCTTTCGGGCCCCACGCAGCACTCTGGGACATGATAATATCCGGATTGTCCGGTTGTGGGCCAGAGCGGGCCTTCAGCTTCAGGCCAAACTCTATGGTACGCGGGTCCTTCATCTTCCAGTATTCGCTGCGCCCGTCTGCATAAGAGACGTTCGTCCCGTCACCGTGCCGGATTGGTGGTGGGTCCCACCATTTCCATTTGTCGTCCCCTGAAGCCCAACGAGTATAACAAGTCCAACCACCCAGGTGAGCATCACTTGCCCCGCCGTCATCAATAAAAACAATCCTCCGGGCCGGGGTGGGAATCTTTATTCTTTTTTTAATCATCTTCGCACCCATACCGTCCCAGTTCTTACAATTCATAGCATCAACTATAGCGTAGGTGCGCAACTGTCCCCGAGAACCGGTCGGGCACTTGTAAAGTTTTATGTTCTTGCAAAATGGAAATAGCGCTCCGTTTAAGATGGCATCTCTTTTCACGTTCAGGTCATCAGTGTGCCAATCTTTGAGTACCCAGGGAGTCTCACGGTAATGCAGATTGCCCGGGTTGCCCACATTCGTATACTCACCGGTATCACCGTTAACGAGCTTGTCGTCGTTCTCATATGCATACATAATCCAGGCAAGCATCAACTGCTTGAGATTGCTGAGGCAAACGGCCCGCTTGCCCTGCTCCCTGGCCCGCTGCAGTGCCGGCAGTAATATCGCCATCAATATCGCAATAATGGCAATCACGACCAAAAGCTCTACTAAGGTAAAGGCCTTTCGTTTGTCCATAATGATACCTTTTCCTGCTGTTTCTAAAACAAATTTTCAAAGATTACTGCTTATCTCCGTATTTTAACTATTTTACCACACAACCATCCACAGTTCAAGCAATAAATGGCTTTTTTAAGCCGGCTGTGATATTGCTCATTTTGTTTTCTTCTGCAGCATCCGAGACAAGAGTTTTATCGACTCTTCTGCACTGACTGCCTTTGTACTCAAATCGGCAAAGATTACCCTGTACCTGCCATCTGAAAGTTTCCATTGCACCAGCACTGCCTCACTATCTTCCGGGTCGATGCTATCGCCGTAATACCAAACCTGCTTGCCCTGGTGGGCCAAATACTCGTATTTTGCCCTACCGGCCGACAGATTGCTTCTGCCGAGCCCTATCAAGCTCCGCCAATACTTTATGTCCTCGTATATACCCCCGCCCGTTGCATCCTGGCCGCCAAGGAAGTGTGCACACAAAACTATCGTTATAATTATGACCGCTGCCGCGGTTAACTTATTTATCCTCAAATCTATCAGGATATGGGTACATACGCTTCTAACAGGCGTATTGATAGTATCCATCCCGCCTTTGTGCGGGACAAGCCTGTGCGGAATCTGGTCCTTTATATCTTCAGCAAGCCCGGGGGGAACCGGCTCTGGTGTCGCATCTGCCAATCCATTCAATAATTTTTTTAGCTTTTCTTCTCTCATCACAGCTCTGCCAATTTTGAATTTGAAATTTCAAATTTGAGATTTCAGATTAACCTGCTTTCTTAAAGCTTTTAATGCTCTGCTCAGGCGGCTTTTGAAAGTTCCCTGCCTTACGCCCGCCGCTTCGGCAGCCTGGGCAATCGTCAAGTGCTGCATATAATGTAAAACAACTGCCTGCCTTAATTTTCCGGGCAGCCTTACAACGGCATTTTTCAACTGGCCGAGCTGCTCATAATCTGCAATTTTGTCCGACCCGGTCTCGCTGCTCTGCGGCACATCAATCCCTTCGGTACTGACCAACTTTTCGGCCTTGTGCTTGCGCCAGTACAGGTTTGAAACATTGCCTGCGATACGATACAGCCAGCCATTTAGCGCCTTGCCGTCCCTTAACCGGCCTATATGCTGCCAGGCCTGGAGAAAACTTTGCTGCGTCAAGTCTTCACTGACCTGGCAACTATGGCCGAGCCTCCTCATAAACAAATATATCCGGCGATAGTATATATCAACAAGCTCGGCTGCAGCCGCACGATTGCCAGTCCTTAGCTGAGCGGCAAGCGAATCCCGCCTTTGCTCCCCAGCCCCTGCCACAGGGGCGGGGTTGCTGCCGCCCCCGCTGCTTCGCTTTTGCGAAGCCCCTCGGTTTGCTTCGCAAGAAGCAGAGGGGCAAGCAGAACGGTGGGGGCTACCTATAGGATGCGCAAAATCGACCTTCTGTTCCGTTAATTTTGCCTTTTTTTCCATTGTTTTAACCTTACTTTGCTGAAAAGAGAGTATACCTTAGACCTGATTTTCCTGCAATACGCCTTTTAGAAGCGTATGTATCCATATCCAGCCCCCCTATCAGCCCAGAAGTCAAACCAAACGCCTTAATCCGTCAAATTGCTCCGGCAACAACGACCGGAGCAATTTGCAGGAGGTCTTTGGATAACTTTTTCACCCGATATAGCCAATAGTTGAACTTGGTGATATAATTTATACATTCTCAGGCAGCGATAATAGAAAATGGTATTTGTCAATATTTGAAGGGAACATTTATGAAGACAAGAATTTTCGAGCGGTCATCGCATAACCCTATCATTTCGCCTTTGGACCTGCCCTTCCCGGCGGCGGCTGTACTAAATCCCGGTGCTTCCGAACAGGCCGATGAGGTTGTGCTACTACTGCGCGTTGAGGACCATGCCGGGCACTCGAATATCTATGTTGCACGCAGCAGGAACGGGGTAACGGATTGGAGATTTGAGTCAGAGCCGATACTTCGCTACGGCGAGCAAGACTGGCGGTACGAACAGTGGGGTTGTGAAGACCCACGCATCACGTATTTAGCAGCGGAGAAACGCTGGTATATTACCTACACTGCCTACTCGCCCAACGGAGCCGCTGTGGCATTGGCGTATACCGAAGATTTTGTCCGTGCCGAACGAGTCGGGCTGCTGTTTTCTCCAAACAACAAAGATGCGGTACTGTTCCCGCAAAAATTTGATGACCGATGGGCGGCACTCCACCGCCCGGATGCCGGCGGTATGGAGCACATTTGGTCGGCTTATTCTCCCGATTTGGTGCATTGGGGTGAACCACACTGTGTGCTGCCTGAGCTTGGTGGCGCTGCATGGGATGGCGCCAAGGTAGGTGCAGGGCCGCCTCCAATTCTCACGGAACACGGCTGGCTTCTGATATACCACGGTGTTAAGGCTTATGGTGGTCAACTTGTTTATCGAGCCGGTGTAGCTCTGTTGGAGAGAGACAGGCCCCACAAAGTTGTTGCCCGCTCGCGAAACTGGATATTTCAAGCTGAAGCACCATACGAACTGTCTGGTTTGACGCCGAACGTTGTGTTTCCAACCGGCCTTTTAGTCC
>DAOVNI010000267.1 GCA_030630315.1 Phycisphaerae bacterium
AAGCGAAGGGTCAAAAGCGACCCCTGCCGGCGACAAACAGGGCTGTCTCCGCGAAAGAGGGAACGCAATACGCAATACGGGATGCGCAATACGAGATACTTTGTTTATCTGCCGACCAGTTTATTGCAAAGCGTCAGACAGACCACACACACAGAACCGCTATTTTAGCCGGCTTTCCATGGTTTGCAGACTGGGGTAGAGACACTTTTGTAGCCTTGCCGGGTTTACTGCTCTCAACAGGCAGATTCGACGAGGCAAAGTCGGTTTTGACCAGCTTTGCCCAGGCGGCGGATGAGGGTATGATTCCGAATCGCTTCGATGACCGCGGTGACACGGCCTACTTTAACAGTGTCGATGCTTCTCTCTGGTTTATCAACGCAGCTTTTCAATACTTAAATGCTGCGGGTGATTCAAAAACCTTCACGCAGCAGCTTCTGCCGACAATCCGCTGGATTATAGAATCTTACTACAATGGGACGCGGTTTGGTATTTGCGCTGATGCCGATGGGCTTATAACCGCAGGCAATGACCAAACGCAGCTGACCTGGATGGATGCCAAATATGACGGCGTTGCTTTTACGCCTCGGAACGGAAAAGCGGTCGAGATTAACGCCTTGTGGTACAATAGTCTTTGCTGTCTTGCCCAATTTTATGCCGGCCGGGATATAGAAAGCGCAAAGCATTACAAATCTATGGCAGATAAAGTTGCGGCCGGTTTCTGCGAATTATTCTGGAGGGACCCCGCCTTGCGGGAATCCAATGAGAAGTGCGGTTACTTAAACGACAGCATCCTGCCCGATGGTTCGGCTGATGCAAGCATTCGGCCGAACCAGATATTTGCCGTTTCACTTCCGTTTTCACCGTTGCCGATTCAGCAGCAAAAGTCAGTGGTGAATGTGGTGCGAAAAGAGCTGCTGACACCCTATGGCCTGCGAACGTTGAACGTCCGGAACAGTCGTTACAAAGGGACATATACAGGCACGCAGCAACAGAGAGATGAGGCTTATCACCAGGGCACGGTTTGGCCGTATCTGATAGGGCCGTTTGTAGAAGCATATTTGAAGGTCAATGAATTCAGCCGAAAAAGTAAAAGGAAGGCGGCTGAATTTATCCGGCCTCTGATGCAGCATCTGACCGAAGATGGATGCCTCGGGAGTGTCTCAGAAATATTCGATGGTGATACCCCTCATAAGCCGAGAGGGTGCATCGCTCAGGCCTGGAGCGTGGCCGAGCTGATAAGGGCGTATCGGTTGATAAACGATTAACCCCGCCCCTGCGGCAGGGGCGGGATTAAAGATTCACCTGTGCCTGCGGTTCCCCCCTGCTTTCTTGCCCGCCGCCCCGACTCGCGTCGGGAGACGCGGGGGCAGGCGAAAGCAAGAAGGGGGGTGCAGGCAAAATCACTTCTCTGCTATGTGTAGCGCTTCGCAGAGCATAGTGCTGTAATTTTTTCAGGTGCAAACAGGCCCGAAATTTCGCACAATTTTCTCAGATGGGGTTCTGTATAAACTGTTTGAGACGGGAATTTATTCTTCATAGGTAATTGTCAGGGGCGAAAACTGTGAATCGCTCGAAGATTCTCCGGGTAGCAGTGAAGTCGCCAATTCCTGAAAAGGAGCCTGTTTTTTGTTTTTCCTGCGCTTCGGCAAAAATATGGTATAATGTATGCAGTAGTTGCAAAGTAACCGAATAGTTTTGGAGGTTAGAACAATGAAAAACATAATACCCGTAAGCACAGGAGCATTTGTATTAGTTATCGCCTTTAGCTACTGTCTTTCAGATCCTGCTCCTCCCTACAACTTCGATTGTCTGAAAAGCATTGACCAGTGGAATCAGGTACAGGGTGAATGGCTTATTGAAAAAGGCGAACTTAAATGCAAGCCTGCTGCTTTCAACAAGATAGCAGTTTTTTCCGAACACGCTCTTAAGGTGCCTGACTGGTATAATATTAGTCTTTCCGCGAAAGGCCTTCATTCCGCCCAAGAAAAGTATATTGGCATTCTCGTTGGATACAGGGATAAAGCTAACTATTGGCTTTGTTCTTTTCGGCAGCGTGAACGCGATAGAGCGACTGTAGGACTGTCGAGAATTACTAACAATAAGAAGAAATGTACTATAAGCATCCCACTTAAGCGCAAACCGACTGACACCGTACGATTCTCTGTCGAGAACCACCACTCACCAATGTTTGGCATTAAAATAATGGTCGATGGACATGTAATAGTTTCTTTAAGCCAGACTGGTACAATTTCTAAGCGATTCGGAGTCTGCCTAAAGTCATCAAGCATAATTGTTACGAATTGCGGTGTATCGGGTATAGCGCCAAGATAGTCAGAGGAGGCAGCTAACGTTGGGTTGCACTTGACCGAAATTTGACTGGCGATTAAATATGCAGATGAGTTCTGTCATTGGTTAGCAAATTAAATAGTGATGTCGGGAAAACAAGTGCACGCAGTTACCGGCGCCTTCGGAAACTCCGGAAGATACATTGCTCGGCGGCTATTGGATAGAGGTCACAATGTCAGGACACTTACCAATTCAACACATCGCCGGAATCCTTTTGGTGATAAGATAGAAACGCCCCGTTAGAAATTCCTGGCAAAAGTAAGGCGGGTGCCTCTGGTGTCTTATTTCTAACGGGGTGAGATTGCACTTTTAACGTCGCTTAAAAAGGTTGAAATTTCGGCAAGTATTTTTTCTCTGTCGCCCAAATTTTTCTCAATCAATTGCACTATTTTGGAGCCGATTATCACGCCGTCGGCGCCTGCGGACGCCACCGCTGCCGCGTGCTCGGGTTTGCTGATTCCAAAACCTACGCAAACAGGGACACTGGTGAGCTTTTTCAGTTTGCCGACCAGCCCTTCAACCGTATCGGAGAGTTTTTCTCTGCTGCCGGTAACGCCTAAAAGCGAGACCGTATAAATAAAGCCGGTGGTTTTGGAG
>DAOVNI010000211.1 GCA_030630315.1 Phycisphaerae bacterium
TAATTTCCAGCCCGTTTTGCCTTCTCCGCTAATTCTGTAAGCGATTGATGCACCGGCTGTCGCACAGCTGATAGTGACAGACTCGCTTGCTCCCCCACCCGCAGGAACCCCGAAAAATGTCGGCACTGTTGTCATTTGCCATTTACCGCCAGGCCGTTTCATCTCATCGAATTCCGGCTCCGGAATCAGCCCAATATCGCCGGTCTCTTTAACCCATTTGGCGTGCACCTTGCGCATCCGCTCAAGCACATTCCTGTATTTCGGGTCGTCTGCCAGGTTCTTGACCTCGTGCGGGTCGCTCTGCGTATCGTAAAGCTCCTCGACCGGCTTGGTCGCCTCAAAATACTGCATCTGAGGCCCCTTGAGCTCGCCCTCCGCGTTAAGCCGGCGCATCTCCTGCATCGTCGGCATCCGGTTCATATACTCGATGTCCTGACCGCGCGTAACATACGGCATATAGTTGCGAATATATTTATAACGCTTGTCACGTACCGCACGAATAAGGTCGTATGCCTCATCCATACGGTCACGTGCAGCGAAAATATACTGATGCGGCCTGGCCTTCTGACCGCCGAGAAACGCTTGACCCTGAATATGCTTTGGTATCTTCACGCCGGCCAGCGAAAGCATTGTCGGCGCAAAATCAATGAACGCAATCAAATCATCATTGACCGTCCCCTGTTTGACCGCATCGGGTTCCTTGGGCATCGCAGGTTTTCGCAACCTCTTCGGCACCCGGATAATCAGCGGAATCCTTATACCCGAATCATAAATCCATCGCTTGCCCCGCGGCAGCCCGCGACCATGGTCTCCCCAGAACCACACAATCGTATCCTCCGCTAAGTCGTCCTCCTCTAACTGTTGAAGGATTTTTCCTGCTTGCTCATCCATTTTCGTTACGTTGTCGTAGTACCTCGCCAGGTTCTTACGGACAACAGGTGTGTCGGGATAATACGGCGGCACAACCGCCTGGGCCGGGTCGTGGACAAGTTTCTCACCTTTCTTAGGCCAGTTTCGGCTCTCGTGCGACACCGTCAGGTTGATGACAGCGAAGAACGGCTGGCCTTTTGCACGATTTCGCCAGTGCGCCTTTCGGCTGCACTCGTCCCAGGCCGTCAGCGGCGGGGCAAACTGGTAATCGGTTTTGGCGTTATTCGTGCAGTAATAACCTGCCGCCCGCAGGTACTCACTGAAGCACTTTACGTATGCCGGTGGAACACCCTTACAGCGCATGTGGTGTGTGCCGATGGTCGTCGGGTACATCCCCGTAATGATACCCGACCGTGCCGGGGCGCAGACCCCCGCGTGCGCATATACGTTGGTGTAGCGCACGCCCTGCGCCGCAAGTGCGTCGATATTCGGCGTTACAGCGTAACTATCACCATAGCAGCCCAGGTCCGGACTGATGTCCTCGCAACTGACCCACAGAATATTTGGCCGCTGCCTTTTTGTTTCTTCTGCTTTAAGTGGAATTCCAGAAAGCAGCATCGCAGCCGCTGTCCCGCAGCTACTGCGCAGGAACTCCCGCCTGTTCATATTATTTTTGGAACTTGTCATAAATAGCACCTCCACACTTTACAAGCCAAAACCAGCTTTGTAACCATCGTTATCATAAGCACTTATAAAATCAGAACAACTCTTACCCTCTTCTGCGAAAATCATTCGTTTTGAACAAGTCTCCATCCTTCGTCCTAATTTGCCGGTCAACCCATAATCGTTCCCCCATGCGAAATTCTTTGTTTCATCAGTGATAACTTGACATTCAGAAAGTCCAAAAGTTTCTAAATTGGTTTCTTAACCATGGGCTTTTTGCCGTTTTCTGTTTTGACTGCCTTTGTTTCACCGCCCATAACGCTGATGGATAGAGCACGCTGCCTGAAAAGTACTATCCGGTTTGTTCACCCTTACTTATTGAAATCACACTCGCTGCTTCCGTGGCGTATCTTGACTTCTTATCAATTCTCGTAACCAGGTAACTCATCGGCAGCCGATCACTCAAAGGAAAACTTATTATTATTCTGCCAATCTTGAATAGTCTCAGAATAACATCCTCAGTGTCTATACTGACCCGAAAATCCTTCCTTTGAATACCTCTTTCGCTCTCTGAGAGACCCCTTTGGATGTCCAGCCTATTCGGTGACATTGCGATATACTCAAATAAACCGGCTATCCAGATCAATCTAAGGAAGAAAAACCCAACATAAGCCATTAAAAGATATCCTAAAGGGTCAACTTTAACCCCCAGATGTTTGAATTTTTCAAAGAAATTCATGAATATGTCAACACCCATGAGCAAAAGAATTAAACAAAAACCGCCAATGGCCAAAAACAAAACAAGTACACGCGTAGGGGTTAACTTAAATATCACAACCGCTGCATTCAAGCAGAAAAATCCAAAAGTAAATCCTCCCAGGACATGGTGAACTATTAAATTAGTTGGGCTGTCAGGGGGGATTGCCAAATCGAGGATATAACCCACAATACCGCAAAAAACCAGTATTATCATTGAAGGTAGAAACAGAATCAGCCATGACCAATCAAAGGTAGTCAACCAAACGCTTATGTTCCTATCTTGACGCAGCTCATTGTCTCTCGATATTCTTGTCCTGATGCTCTTTGTCTTGCTTAAAATAAAGCCAACGATGATGGCAGCAAGAGTAATACCAACCACAATGTAAGAGGAAAGCATTCTAAGCGAAACCCAGGAAAACCCCTCTTCCTTAACGGCGGTCATGGTATTTCGTATCATATAATAATATCCGAAAATAATCGCGACCCATACATCCGAAAAAAGAAGTGCTGTCTTCAGCCGATACTTTTTAGCTGGTAATACCACTCCCCTCACTTCTCCCTCTTGAATACTTTGTTTTGGTTGAAGAGAAGGGGCCGTCTCCCCTGCAGCACTTGTTTGCTCCGGTTCAACTCTTTCTTGTCCTTGACTATTTTCTTGCTCGTTCATGATATTTCCTTTCGTGAAAACCCCTCCGTAAACGAAGTCGATGAAACAACCGGCAATTGCTTACAGGGTATAGCAGGTTTAATCTCTGAAGTCAAATGTTTTCACGTTCACCCGTTACTGTTTCATCCGCGGGCCCTGGGGGGAGTTGCTGCTTATTTAGATGCGGTTGGCTTTGTGCCCCGTTAGAAATATTCCCTTATTTCTAACGCGGTGTGCCGAGGATTCGCAGCGAATCCTTGATGACCGGAAAGGTCTTCGTTTCTACGTGCGGGTCGTAAACATTGCCGGTTATCTCCATTCGCACAACAGCGCCGCCGAGGCTTTCAGCCAGAGATTGCAAAACCGATGGCTCCGCGGTGGCAAGCCGGTGATGGCCCCGCGCAAAAAGAATCAAATCGACATTCCGGCTCTGCAGGTCCATCCAGCCTGAGCCGGTAAAGGCCGCGTCTTTGCCGGACAAATCAACCTGCTTAAGAAACAGTCTGTCATTCTTAATATATGAATCAACAAACATCCGGTCAAAAGCAAACTGTTCTGACTCTGTCAGTTTTAATTGCAGCAGCTTCACCAGCGGCGAGAGTTTGCCCACCTGAATATCGCTTATTGCCAGTCTGCATCTGCCGATGCGTGGCAAACTTTCACCGACCGCGGCCCTGACGCTCAATGAGCCGCTCATTCTCCCGCTGGTATAGCCCTTGAATTTTGCCCGCCGAAGGCGGGTTTGATCTAAACCCAGCGTTGCTGGGCGAATTTCGAATTCTGAATTGTGAATTGCATCCGAAAGGAACTGTTTTAAGTCAATATTGTCAAAACTCGCCTGCAGCACATACTCCGGAGGCGCCTCGGCCGACTTTCTCAATTCCAATTTACCTGCCA
>DAOVNI010000006.1 GCA_030630315.1 Phycisphaerae bacterium
ATTCAAAGGCAGTCCCATCACAATGGCTTCGACATTTTCGGTCTGGACTACATCCGCAATCTTTTTCAGGAGGTCTTTTTGGCCCTGTATTACAGCGAGCGGTGAGGCAATTGTCTCGTCGTGGTCACAGATTGCCAATCCCGTTCGCTTATCACCATAATCTATTGCGAGATATCTCATTGTTTTTGTTCCTATATCGTGTTGTGTACGATTCTGTTATAGGAATTTTTCTCCGGTGTGCTGCTTTATCAACTTGAGCAGCTCCTTCAGCCGCTGGGTCTGGTCGGCGTGACAAATGAGCGTTGCGTCGGGGCTGTGGGCTACGACGATATTTTCCAGGCCAATGGCGGCGATTAAATGGCCCTGGTCTTCGGTAATCAGGATAGAGTTTTTACAATCGAGCAGCTCGCTTGAGCCGGCAACGACGATGTTATTGTTCTTGTCGGAACTGATAATGTCGGCGAGGGCGGCGAAGGAGCCCATATCGAGCCAGCGACAGTCCAACTTTATGGCATAAACTTTTTCGGCCTTTTCCATAACGGCGTAGTCGATGCTGATTTTGGGTAATTTTACGAACCACTCCTGGAGGGTTTTCTGTTGTTCCGGGCTGTCCCAGTCAGCTTGAATTCTGCGGAGAGGTTTGGCAGCTTCGGGCAGGAATTTTTCCAGGTTGGCCAAGATTGTTTTTGCCTTCCAGACGAACATGCCGGAGTTCCAGAAGTACCGGCCGGTGTTGAGATATTCTTTTGCGGTTTTTTCGTCCGGCTTTTCCCTGAATGCTTCGACGGAATAAATTTTGTTTTCGCAATCGGGGCACTTTCGGGCATCGGCACATTTTACATAACCAAGCTGGGTGCTGGGGAAGGTCGGCTGGATGCCGAAGGTAATCATATCATCCGGATTATTATTGACAAAGGTCAGGGCATCTTTGACGGCCTGCTGGAGTACTTCGGCAGGCTCTATTATCTGGTCGGCGGTAACGACAGCCATCGCGGCATCGGGGTCATATTTTGTCAAGACGGCTGCGGCCAATCCTACGGTACCGGCGGTATCGCGAACGGCGGGCTCGGCGATGACGTTATTAAACGGCAATTCGGGTAGGTCTTCGCGGACGAGGTCTGCATAGCCGGCGTTTGTGAGAATGATTATGTTTCTCGTATCGAATATCGGTGAGAGTCGCTCAAAACAACAGCGCAGAAGTGTCTGGCCATCGAGAAGCTTTAAGACCTGTTTTGGACGTTTTTTTCGGCTGAGCGGCCATAATCTTTTTCCGGTGCCCCCTGCCATTATCACCGCATAGTCCATTACCATCCCCTTTTCAAGTGAAGACAAAAAATAACACGGGCACAACGATTACAGCAAAGGCTGCCATAGTAACCACCCAGAGTGCACTGGCCAACGGGCCGTCTAAATCAAAAACATTGCTCATTGTCACCATAAGTACAGCACTCGGAGTAGCTGATAGAACAATTATCACTTTTTCGACCAAGCCGTCTAAGTTTCGTCCGGTCAGTGCCAGCAGCCAGATAATCAGAAAAGCCGCTGCCGGTGTTAGAATAAATTTTACCGCAGCGAGCGGAAAATACAAGTTTATATAGTTTTTGAGCCGAGATAATTTTACCCGCAGGCCAATTGCGAAAAATGACAGGCTGGAGGCGATGTAAACGAAGACGTCAATAATATGAAATTTCGACACGAAATCGGGGGGTTTGACATTGGTCAAATTCAGAATTATGGCTGTTATTACGGCCGGAATCGCAAGACAACGGGGGTCCAGGACCTGGCTGAGTCTGAATCCGGCGTTGGAGTCCTTCAATCGAAGTTCCCGCACCTTCAGCAGAGGAAGAAAGACAAGATACAAAGTCGGTAAATAAAGTAAGAGGTATATGTTGGCCAGGGCGAGACCGACCGCACCAAATAAAGCATAGCAGACGAACGCCCCGCCGGTATATCCGATATTGCTGAGGCCCCCCGCCAGAATGAGTGTCAATTGGCTTCTTCGGTCGAGCTTTAGGAAAGAAAAGAGCCCTATTGAAAGAGCGGTGCTTGTCAGCATCAAACATAAGCCGACTATGGGCAGCCAAATGAGCTGGCGGCTCAACTGCATGCGCCAGATTACGAGCAGAGCGATGAGCCAATTGAAGGTGACCAGGACGGCGGTCATTATTTTTTTGGCCAGGCGCTCCGGCACCCTAAATCGATTGCTTGCGAGGTAACCGGATGTCAGGCCTCCTACTAACACTGCAAACATACTTGCAAGACGAAGGCGAGAATCTATTGCAGACAAATGTGCTAAAACATTGAAAAAAACCAGGTGCATCAGACCAGAAAGTCTCCGTCAATTTCGGTTAGAGCCCGGATTTGCTCTGCAAATTCTTCATACTCATCGCCGGGCTTGCCCATCAGGGCAAAGGTGGCTTCTTTACCTAACTCAACAGCGGGTTGGTCATAAGGATTGATATTAAATAAGGCACCAGCAAAAGACGTTGTTACTTCGTACAAGTAAATGAACTGGCCAACAGTATATGCATTGACTTCAGGAAAGATGATTGTAAGACAGGGACGTTTGCTCTCCAAAAGGGCATACTCGGTGGCTATTTTTTCGTTGTTGAGCAGTGTACTCAAGTTTTTGCCAGCAAGAAAGTCAAGCTCAGGAGAGCAATCAGGAGAAGGGCCTATCTTAAGGTCTCTGTCAAACTTTTCAACCTGAAGGAAAGTGAACAATTTATCGTTGGGGCCCTCGCGATATAACTGCATCTGACTATGCTGGTCGGTGGCACCGAGGGCCTTAACAGGCGTTGGGCCGATGTGCACCTCACCGCCATCCAAAGCATAGGCCTTTCCAAGGCTTTCGGCCCAGAGCTGGCGATACCAATCGGCTAAATCTTTCAGGGCATAGCTATATGGCATCATTACGGAGATTTTTTTGCCTCGATTATAAAAGTGGTAATTTATTGCGGCGTTGATTGCAGCAGGGTTTTTGTAAAAAACCTCGCAGCTAACCCTGTCGTCCATATCCCGTGCGCCTGCCAAAAGGGAATCGATATCAACTCCGCACATAGCGGCACCGAACAGGCCAACGGCACTCAAGACACTAAATCGGCCGCCTACACCCTCGGGCACTTCAAGGCTTCTGAAACCAGCATTATCGGCAATCTCGCGGAGAATGCCCTGATTCGCATCGGTAGTAGTGATTACCTGTTTTGTACAAGCATCGTGTCCGAGTTTATCTAAAAGCAGTTGGCGAACAATCATAAATTGACTCATAGTCTCTGCGGCTTGGCCGGATTTGCTGATAACATTAAAAATAGTCTTGTCGAGCCTGTTACTAACCCAGTCCAAAAACAAACCAAACTGGACAGGGTCAATGTTGTCAAAGACGAAGAGGCGAGGGCCGGGGCGTTGCGTGTCGTCGAGATTGTGCATATAAGGATTCAATGCGGTTTGCAGGGCGATGTTGCCGAGGGCGGAGCCACCGATGCCGAGGACAACGAAATTTTCGCATCGGTCTTTAAGCTCTGCAACCAGCTCTTTGACCTTTTGAGAAATTTCTTTGTTAAAAGGGAGGTCCCTGTATGGAGTTCTGCCGGCACGTTTTTCTTCGTTCAACTGAGACATTAACGGCGACGTTTCTTCTGCAAGTTGTTTTAATTGGTCGGCGGTGATGCCATGCTCGGGGCCGATAACCTCGGAAGTAACATTTTTGTAGTAGAGTTTAATTTGCGATTCCGACACTGGTACATTCCTTTCGCATTCGTTCTTAAGCTTTTTGCTTACACCTCACCCTTGCGGAAAATCGGAGCGCAAGGGTAAAGTGCACAACATCCCCACCAGCAAGAGGTCAAATGTACTCGACCTCGATGCCAAGTGAGTGGCCCGACTCACACCTACCGTCTGCCGATGTGCTCGACCTTGATTCCGGCAAGCTGGCAGTAAGCCTTGAACGGAAGCTCCAGGTCGCCGTATATAAACAACTGGTGGAAACCCCTTGTGTCACGCGAGTCGGGCACGTCATCCATCTCAAGCTCGACGGAAGTTCTGCATCCGCCGGCAGGCGGTGTTTCAATGTTGCGAAGGACGCGTCCGGTTCCGAGTATGATTTTGCCTGGGCCATTGAAATCCATCACGGTAACCTTTTGGCCGATGCGCCAGAGTACCTGCATCGCCACGCCGATGTTGGACTCGGAATGAGTACGGAGGATAAAAGGCGCGGGTGGCTTGTCAAAACCATCGAGTCTGGTGGCGCAGGTGCAGTGGGCACCCATCAGGGTGTTGTTAACGGTGTTGGGCGCGGGGTCCTGCATAAAGCCGGGCCGGTCGAAGAGAAGGTTCGTGAGGCGCGT
Source organism: Phycisphaerae bacterium (assembly GCA_030630315.1). GTDB lineage: Bacteria > Planctomycetota > Phycisphaerae > Sedimentisphaerales > Anaerobacaceae > JAUVYQ01. The sequence continues at coordinate 4,344 of DAOVNI010000006.1, forward strand.
GGAGATAGCAGCATTCCAATCGGCCTCGCAGGTGCCGAGCCCACCCTCGTCGCGGAGCCGGGAGAAAGCCATACAGGGTGGCTGAATCTCGTGGCGAGTAATGGGACCCAAGCAGTCCATCGAGAAGCCCTGGCAGTTCTCGGCAGCCATAAGACGTCGGCAGACAATGTAGTTCTTCGCAGCGTCGAGAATGTCCTTCTTTTTGGGCTCGACAATCTTTTTGGCGTTCCTGGTGTAGTATTTGGCCATGGCCCGCACTTCATCGGTCTCCTGAACCTTCTTGAATTCTTCGGGGAAGCGTTTGCTGGGGATATAGTGGAGGGTGGTGCCGATGACGTCGAGTTTGCGGTCATATGTCTTGTTGCCTGCGACGATGCAGATGCGGGTGTTCTTCATCTCGTGGATGGTCTTGAACATCCGCAAGCCGAAGGCAAGCCAGTCCAGGTCCTGGGTTGAAGCAACAAAGACGCCGGGGATATTGCGGCTTGCCTGGAGGTCTCCGGTAAAGGAAGTTCCCATCGGACTGAAGACAATCGTCGGGATTTTGCCGCGGTTTTTGGCAATGTTGTTGGTTTTGCTCCAGGACTTGAAGCCGGGATGGTGGAGGCACATACTGATAACCATTAGGCCATCCGGTGGATTTTCTTTGACATCTTTGAGGAATTCACTGACGAGGTTATCAGTGTGGAGGGGCTCGTGGGTTAGCTGGAGGTTGACTCCAAACTTTTTGGCGGCGTCGTTGAGAATCTTAGTGTATTGGCGCTGGCGTGCTTTGATGTCGTAGGCGGCGCCGGGCCAGCCCATCCAGTATTTGTCGACGTTCGGGCGCACGAACACGGCGCGGACAAGTGGCTTTTTGGTGGACTTCGATTCGGCGGCGAACAGCGATGAGGTGAAGTCGAGCAGGCCCATCTTCGTAGCCGCGGCCAGGACACCTGTGGTTGCCAGGAAGCTACGACGATTCAGCTTGAGGGGACAGTTAGATGCGGCATAGTTTTTGTCAGTTTGCATTGTGATTTCTCCTAAAATGTAATGTTCCAATTAACTCTTCTTAAAATACATAAGTCTATAACCAACTCCGGCTAAACCACCGGGGCTGTCAATTATCACTTCATTATAACCTGCAGGAGTCGATACACAACTCAAATTTCGTGCGAAGGTATTATCGTATATCATATAACGTCGCGGGGCCGGCGACGGCTAAACAAATAAAAATCCTGTGTAAAACACCGAAGTTCAAAATCGGTCAGTTCGAGTCAATCAACTTAATTGGACATCTATCGGTTCCTTTGTGCTCTTATCGAACGAGAAGGTGCCGGTCAGTCGGCGGTCGCCACGGCGCGCGGTAACTTTGTATTGCCCGAAAAAACCTCGGAAGCGTGCTTTGCCTCCGGCTTCGAGCGTTGTTTTGGTTTGCGTCCACCATTTGTCTTTGATGAGGCGCTCTAATTGCTCGTAAGCTGGCTTTGGCGTCATATCTGTCCGCAGGAATCCGGCTGGCGCTCTCTGCCACGCACCCTGGTCGGTGAAGTCCCACCAGGTAATGGCCCCGACGGCGGGGTGCGAGAAAAGGACACGATAAAACTCGGCCGCCTGCTCGGCCTGGCGTTTCTCGCCTTCCGGTGTGGTATTCCAGCCCTGACTTGTCCTTGGGCCGGAGACAACCGTCGTCTCGGTGAAATGCAGCGGCTTTCCAAATTTCGCAAATTGCTGACAGACGTCCCACGTGCGCTGCGCTCCCCAGTAGCGGCCGTGCATATGCGATTGTATGCCGATGACGTCGTAAAGCGGCCGGCCGCTGTCGTCAATGAGCTGGGAGATTACTTTTCCGGCATAAGCCGGGTCGGTTCGATAGTCGTTGATGACCAGCGTGGCTTTCGGATTGGCCCTGCGTGCCGTCTTGAAAGCGGCGCGGACATAGGCGCCGATGCCCATTTTGCGAATGGCCTCGGTTAGCTTAGGTGCATTTTTCTTGCACTGGTCACGGTCGTAATGCGTCGCCTCGTTGACAACGTCCCAGATGTCGATATCACCTTTGAACCGACTAACACAACGTTCGATTCGTTTGAACTGCAGTTTCATTGCTTCTTCGGGTTCTTCGGGCAGCCATTTCTGCTCACCCCAGTTCCAGGCGAGTGGATGCCCCTTGGTCGTAATATTGTTGGCTTTGCACCAGCGAACAATCCCATCAGTTCGGGCATCATCGGGTTTGCCCTGCTGTCGCTCGTAATTCCACCAGTAGAAAGGCAGGGTTGCGAAGTTGAGCATCGCAGCAAAGTGCTTTTCATAGGCGGCGTTGTCCTCGGGTGTTCTGCACCGTTTTAACTTGAAGATATTGCATCCGAAGAGGAATTTGTGCTTAGTCTGGGTGATGTCCACAGCCGAGGAAGCATCCAGTGGTTTGCCGTCCGGTCCGAGAAGCCTCACGGCCACATTGCCCTTGCGGTACTTTTCAATGCGGGCGTCAGCTTGTTCGAGAATTTGCTCTGAGGACTCCTGCTCGGCGGAAAGCATAGACGGGGATATTGCAAGCGAGGCAGCGCCCAAACCGGCGGCTTTTAGAAAATCACGGCGATTCATAAAATCCTCCTTTAACAAGAGTTTTAAGCCTTCTGCAAATGCAGAGATTTTACAGTAGTTCTTTTTGTCGCTCAACATTTGGACAAAAAAGGCACAACCAAACGATGGCTGCGCCTTTGCAGTTCAAGCAATGCCTCTGGTCATACCGCCTCATTTACGATTTCAATTTCTTTGAATCTGCAGAAATGCTGAAGTTCTTTAGTGATATCTCCATAGCATGTCACCCGGTGCAATCCGTGTGACCAGTTTTTCCATAATTTCTCTGCATCGCCGTCCACCTTGACTGTAATTTTGGTACGGCAACCCCTGTCGTGCTCAAGGGAGACCGGCGCATCGATAATTTTACCTGTGAAGGACAGTAAAAGATCAGGACGAACCAATTTCGCCTGAGTGACTTTTTGGCCGATGCGCATTTTCGCCTGAACGACAACCCCTTCCTGACGTTCCATAATGGTGCGCAGCTTATACGGAGCAGCCGGTCCGTCCGGGCCATCCATTTTTGTTGTGCCCATACAGTGAGCCAGAATGATACTATTGTTGGACACATCCATAGTGGGGTCGCTGATAAAGCCCGGCCTTCCCACCAATCCCTGGAACAGAATGTGAGTCATAGCAGAGCCTAAATCCGACTCGCAAATACCACCTAAACCCATATTATTGAGTCTGATAAAACCAATACAGGGGTAGGCGTAAGCCTGGCAGAGTGGACGGTGCATAGTGCCATAACAATCAACGGTCATAACGGTTGCATCTTCTTCATCCAGCAGCTTTTCAAGAGCCAGTGCCAGTTTGCAGGACTTAAATATTTCTTCTCTGGAGGGTTCTACAACTTTAACGGCCCCTCTGATCCACCTCTCGGTCTCTGCCTCTGCCTGGCTATCGTCAACAGCATCACAAGCATCGAGCACTCGTTTGAGCTCGATTTTTTTAATCTCTGTGCCAAACTTATTTTTTATATTGTCAGCATATCCGGCAAATGACCGGGTTGTAAGGTTAAGAATCTTGGCTTCTCTTAAATGATGAATCGCGCGAAAAGGTCTTATAGCAACTGCCAGTTGTTTATAATCACTGGTGAGCATGCATTCCAATTTAGCTCCCAGCTCCTGCTTACGCAATCCGCCAAATCCGGTCCATCCATGCCCGGAATACGGAACGGCAAAAACTGTTGTAGGCTTTTGTGATTTGAGAATTTCATTTAGAATCGACCTTACTCCGATGTTGAAATGAATCGCCAGGATACCATCGACATCTTTTAATCTGTCTTTAATGCTGCCAACCTGGTTCGCAGAAGTGATCAGCTCATCGACAACAAAGTCCACGTCAGCCAATTCGTCTTTTAGTTCTGCAAACCTGGATTCGTAAAACCGGACTTCGTTTTCCAAATCCAATTTTGGTTTAGGCCAAAGGCCATGTGAAGTTCCCATGTAAATCCTGGCAACTTTAACCTTTGTTCTTCTGCAGCCGGGGCTTATAAGTCCTGGGCTTTTCCTGCTCAAGACGACCGGTCCCTGACAGCCGACACCGGCAAGGCATAGAGCGCTTCCTGCCGCCGTTAGTTGCAGAAACTCTCTTCGATTAATTTCCTTTTTCATCGCAATCTCCTTTCTTACTTTTTATCGAGCCCTTTGCCAAATACAGTTATTTTGCAGAAGTCTTATTCGTGCTCAGGCGTCAGTGTTTCAAACTGCTGTCGATTAAAGACTTCGTATCTTCGAGAGGTCGGCGTATTTTACCATCAGTGATTTTGTCTGTCCAGAGTTAAATTTGACTACGACGATGCTGTTTTCGCCCATATCAGTAAACTCTTTGACTGTGCCGAGGCCGAAAGATTTGTGTCGTACCCGCTGACCTGGAGCAAAATCGCATTGCATATTGCGTATTGCGTATTGCGTAACACAAGACGAAGCGATATTTTCCTGAGGGCGTTCGGTGAAGTCCAGGCCGAGTTCAAAAAGGAACTGCGACGGTATTGTCCTTAGCAACTGGCCTCGCACTGTTCGGTATCGGGCACAACTTATGTACAGGCCTGTTTTAGCGCGGGTTATGCCGACGAAAAAGAGCCTGCGTTCCTCTTCCAGCTCATCATCATCTTCGCCGGCGTTGCTCCTTTCGTGGGGCAATAAGCCCTCTTCGAGGCCGACGATAAAGACATTTTCAAATTCGAGGCCCTTTGCACTGTGCAAGGTCATCAGAGCAACACGGTCGTTGGAGGCGTCATAGGCATCGACATCGCTGAAGAGCGATATTTGCTGAAGATAATCAAGCAGTGAGGGCTGCTCTGCCTGCTGGTCATATATGCGAGCGGCATTTATCAGCTCGTTGGCGTTTTCGATGGCGGTTTTGCCCTGGTCGCCGGCGTCCATAAGGGATTTTTCCAGGCCGGATTCGACAAAGACACACTCGGCAAGCGGTGCGACTTTGCCGGCGATATCTTTTTTGAACTGCTCGAGCATATTGACAAAGGCGGCAAGCTTTGCTTTTGCAGCTTTAGAGAGAGAATCGATATGCTCTGCCTCTTTGAGCCCATCGAAAAAGGTGATGTTATTGTGAGCGGCATAAGCACGGACTCTATCAATTGTGGTTTTTCCTATACCGCGGGGCGGCGTGTTGATGATGCGTAATAGTGCAATTTCGTCATCAGGATTGACAAGGATTTTCAGATAGGCGAGCAGGTCGCGGATTTCCTTTCTGTTGTAGAATTCCACGCCACGAACAATCTGGTATGGTATTTTATTGCGGATGAACGCTTCTTCCAGCACCCTGCTCATAGCGTTAACGCGATAGAATACAGCTATATCGTTCAGAGATGAATTTTCCTCAGTTAGCTCTTTGATTTGCCGGGTAACCGCCTCGGCCTCTTCAATCTCATCCTCGAAAGCATTTATGACAATATCGGCGACGGGAGGCTTTGTGGGAATAAGCCTTTTTTGCTTTCGGCTTAGGTTTTTTACAATCAACTCGTCAGCCATCTGAAGTATCTTAGGCCTGCTGCGAAAATTTTCTTCGAGTTTAACAACAGTGGCATTTGGCCAGTCCTTCTCAAACTGCAATATGTTACGTAGGTCAGCACCTCGCCAGCGGTAGATGGACTGGTCCGGGTCGCCGGTTGCGCAGATATTGTTGTGCTCTGAAACAAGGGCTTTAGCGATTTTATACTGGGCGTGATTGGTGTCCTGATATTCGTCGATAAGCAGGAATTTGAAACGATTACCAAGCTCGGAGCAAACATCGGGACAGTTCCGGAGCAAAAAAGCGGTCTCGGCCAGCAAATCATCAAAATCAAGGGCATTATGTTCGCGTAAGATATGCTGATAGCGGGCATATATTCCAGCTAATGTTCTGGGAAAAAAACCATCGGCGTCGGCTTTGAAAGAGTCAACGTCTATGAGCTTGTTCTTCAAGACAGAAATTGCATCAAGCATTCGAGCGGGCGGGAAGTTGGTGGTGTCAAGCTCGCAATCTTTGACGGCCTGCTTGATACACCTGGCCTGGTCGGACTCGTCATAGATACTAAAGTTGTGGTTTATCTCTGCCTTATCAGCATACCGGCGGAGGATTCTGACGCATAAAGAGTGGAAGGTGCTGATATGCGCACCGGCGGAAACGCCAAGAGCAATTGCCCTCTGGCGCATTTCATCAGCGGCTTTGTTGGTGAAAGTTATTGCGCAAATATTGTACGGCTGGACGCCTGAATCGATAAGCGCGGCGATTCGATATGTGATGACGCGGGTTTTACCGCTGCCGGGGCCGGCAATAACAAGCAGCGGCCCTTCAACGTGAAAGACAGCTTTTTTCTGCGAAGGGGTCAGTTGGTCATATCTGGTATTGCACATTGCGTGTCCGGCTGTGTGCGTCATTTTAATTTTCTGAGCATTTCTTCCTGCTGCATTAACTGCTCGAAAAGGTCGGGCCTTTCGATTTTTATGCGTCCATGCAGATTGCGTCTCAGGTTAGGTGGATACTGCTGGTCACTCAAGAAATCGATAAGTGCAAGGTATCTCAACAACTTAAAATCAGGCAAGGCAATCCTTTCCTCAGGGTCTATCGATTTGTAGTAAAGGTCATAAGCTTCTTCCGCCATATTTTCTAAGCCGGCTGCCTCGTCGTCGTCACGCATCGCATATCTGAAATAGCTTTCCCGTAGCATCATTAGTATAATTTCTTTTGCGTCATTTACGCCTATAGTCCGGAGCTCTTCGCGAAGCCGATTCCTTGCAAAAACAACAACATCCGGATCTTTAAATTCATCCAGAGGATACAGTTTTCTTAATTGATTATAAATTTTTCGTGCCTGGCGTCTATGGCCTGCCTGATAGAAAGAGAGGACGGCGTTTTTGAGCATATTGCGATGGCCGTCCTGCAGGGAACCGTAGATGCTTTTACTGAGGTCTTTGTATTTTTCGAGACTCGCCAGCCGGGCCTCGTTGCATGGCTCAAACATCCTCAAATCCGGCCGTAAAAATATCTCCTTCCTCTGCTGCGAAGAAGAATCCGATGAAGTTTCGGCGGGTAGATTATAGATAAATATTTTTCCGTTGCGAAAGAGGTTTTGCAAACTATGGGCCACGATACGGTCGGCGTTAGCTTCAATCATCCCGGTCTCTCGGGATTCCTCATCGGCGGCTATTTGCAGGCCTTTGACGGCCCAGTAAATTGCGTGACTGTCGGGATGCCGCCAATCCAAAGGGAAATGTTTATTCGGGTCATTCCAGTCAATAGGGCCATAGGTTTTGTTCAACTCCTGCATCAAAACCGGGTCAAGTTTCCAGGCCTTACGCAACTGGTAAGCTTTGGCGAAAATATCAAACTTTTCGAGTACTTCAGGACCTCTGACTCTAAAATCATCTATAACATTAAATGCGGCGGGTTTGAACCTGCTGGGGGTCTGTCTTAAGGATAAATAATTGCTCACAAATTCATCATCATCGGTAAATGCCTTGTCGGCGGACTTGAGAGCAGTAATCAGCGGAACCACATTGGCATCCTTTATAATTTGCCGCCAATCGGTTGGTGCCTCGGCAAGAGCTTTGAAATATTGGTTATCTGCAGGGCCGAGCAGTGGTTCCATCGCCATAGCCAGCTGGAGCTTGTAATATTTATGTGCATCATCTGATACGGCGCCTATCTTGTGCTGGAATATCCAAGCAAGGCGGTGATAGAGCAGAACGTTTTTAGGGTTTAGTGGAATTCCCTGGTCACGAAGCAGTTCGTAGCCGTTTTTGACCCATCGCCATCGTTGGTCCGGCCTGGTTGCGGGTATGGTGACGGAAATGTTATAAGCCATATTCCAGGCGTGGAAATCCCAGACTGATGCGAAACGAGGCTGCAAGGTGGTTATCCATTCTGCAAGCTGTTTTGCATCGAAGAATTGGCCCTGCTCTTTTAGCTTATCCGCCCGCATCCATAAGACATCTACGACCAGGCCGCGAAAGGCCCCGGTTGCGATGGTTGCAAATGCGAGGGAAGGAGGAACATTTTCGGGCTTATTGATTATCAGATGCATATCCTGCCGCTGCGAGTTTATGAAATCAAGCTGCATACCAGCGGCGATAAGTAAAACAGCGGCAAAAACAATACAAAAAGACCAGATTATTGTGTCGCGCGAACGCATTTCTCGATTCTCGATATTCGATTCGTGGCACGGCCTTCAAGGCCGTGATTCAATCACGGGCAAGATGCCCGTGCCACATTAGATTATAATTTTTGCAATTTCTCTGAAGCTGAAAATCAGCAGGGCAAGAAGCAACAATAAAAGGGCTTTGATACAAATCATAAGGCCGGCGACTTTGGCCAATAAAGACCAGCTCAATAATCGCGCAGGGACGAGGAATTTCGCAGGGTTAAATTTATCAAACTGGGGCAGGAGCAAAATGATCGGCCTAATAGTATAAGAATAGACCCAACTTAAGTTTTCGCCAAGAAAGTCGAAGGATTCTAAACAGAAACCGCTAACAGTTGCGGTAAAGAAAATCACAAGACAAAGCAATATGCCCACAGGGAAAGAGAGGAAAGTCGAGGCCAGTATGCCTAAACAAGCGAGGAAAATCAAACGGAACAAGATTAAAAGAACGGCTCTTATGAAATTACCGGTAAAGGTATCGGCCTGGTAAAGGACTTCCAATCCGTCCTCAGGTGGAAAGATTACTACGGTATTATTCAGTGGGACATTCCGGAAGCCGACGGCCAGATAGCCGTCCTCGGCGACTACATTGGCAGGAACCTCTATTTCGTGAAAAGTTCGGATTGAATGGGTGTGGAGACGGTCATAAATTGGAGTTTCGATTTTGGTGCCGTACTTGATCTGTCGATAGTCGCCTACGGTCCATGTCCCATAAACATTCAAATCAGGCGGATTTACGGAAACATCGTATTTGAACCTTATAAACAAACTCTGGTTTGGGTCGAGAGGTCTAACGTTATTAAACTCCCAAATCAATTGTTGACCGGGGACAGCAGCTCTTTTCCATCTTCTTTGGTCTTCAGTAAGTTTGGCGATTATTTTATCGCGTGGGACACCTTCAGGCAATCGGCGGCTCTTTTTGAGTTTCTCGTAGGCCTCACGGACCTCCCGGGTAACATCGACCTCGGCGGGAATTAAACTACCCCGAGCGGTATAAAACTCATTGTCGAGCTGGGCAAGGTCAGCTTCGCTCGCTCTGAAATATTTCGGTATATAAATAGTAATGGCGTATATTATAGCAGAAAAGAGAACAAGCAGAGCCGCATCCAATAATATTACGCCGAGCAGTTTGCCGAGAAGAAGCTGAAAACGGCGAATGGGCTTGGTAATAACAGTGTATATTTGCCTTTGCTTTATATCGCTTGTCAGCGAATAGATTGAGACGACTATGGTGAGCAAACAGAGCAAAAAGCTGGTGAGCGAAAGGCCGTAACTTACAAAGGTCTGGAGCCTGCCCTTCAAAGTGCCGTCGCCTGTCATCGAAACACCCATCACGGGGAGCAGAACAATCAGCAGAACTACAAAAACAGCGGCAATTTTCATCCGCAAGGCCTGCTTTATAGTATTGGTGGCGACAGCCCAGATACTACGCATTTTTCAATTTCCGATTTTCGATTTCTGATCGACAATTGACAACTGGTCATCGGGAATCGATCATTGGTCATTTACTATTGACTAAACACCACTGCTTATTCACTATCCTCTTTTTTGTGTATTGAGCGGCCTGCCCCGTTAGAGCCTGTTCCTTTCGGGTCTCTAATGGGGTCTGTGAGCTGGTCCAGGATGCTTTTTTTGCTTTGCTCGGGCCTCGGGGTTTCAGGTTCAACCGGCTCTGTTTTAACTTTTCCATTTCCAACGACGGGTTCTGGCGGAACTGGTTTAGTCGGCTCAGTTAGTTTGCTCAGCAATTGTTCATCGGGTTTAGGCTCAGAAGTTTCAACGGGGACGACTTGCTCTGTTGCTGGAGGTTGGAGGGGAATCTCTTGCGATGCCGGTGCAGAGACAAGCTTATCGAGTATATTTTCCACAGTGGTTCCAGATGCGAGAAAACCGCCGATTTGTGTAGTACTGACTGCACCACTTGTGGGCTGGGCCTGCTGCTGGGCAGTCGTAACGGTTTTGATGAAGAACGTTTCGAGCTTATCCATTGGAGAAGTTACGACGCAGTCAGCCTTTTCGTCTTGAATCAGCTGCTTTATCTTTTTAATAGCGGTATCGCTTATGTCGCCGGTAGTAATTTGCTTTTTATTTGTCTGCAGGAGAAGGTCTTTAACGTGGCCTTCGGCCTGGATTTTGCCGCCATAGAGGATTGCAATCCTATCGCATACGTCTTCAACGTCGGCGAGCAGATGACTGCAAAGCAAAACTGTCTTGCCACGTTTTTTAAGCTCCAGGACTAAATCCTTTATCTGCCTGGTTCCGATAGGGTCAAGTCCGGTTGTGGGCTCATCCAATATAAGTAAGTCGGGGTCGTTTATCAGTGCCTGTGCCAGGCCGATTCTGCGTGCCATACCTTTTGAAAACGTTCCAACGGGCCTGTTTGCGACGGCCTTCAGGCCTACCATATCGAGGAGGGCTTCGATACGCATTTTCCGCACCCTGGCAGGCAGGCCAAATAGTCTGCCATAGAAATCCAGGGTTTCGCGTGCGTTCAAATACCTGTAGAGATAGGACTCTTCCGGCAGAAAGCCTATCCGAGCGCTGATTTTAGGGTCGGCGCCGCTGCCGCCGAGGCATAATGCTCTTCCCTTTGTCGGATAAAGTAAGCCGAGCAGCATTTTGAGGGCGGTTGTTTTGCCTGAGCCATTGGGACCTAAAAGGCCGAAAACTTCATTGTAGTGAATCCGTAAATTCAGGTCATCGACGGCATAGATCTTGTCCCGACCCCACCAGTCGGAAAAAATCTTGGTCAAAGAAAAAGTCTCAACCGCATATTCCATATTTCGTGGCCCGTGATTCGTGGCTCGTGGTTCGTATTGCATATCTCGTAAATAATCAATAATCAGTAATCAATAATCAATTTTTTCGTGGCCAAGCTCCTCGCCGTATCGGACAAGTCGAGCACTGTTAAAAACAACAATCAATGAGCCGGCAAAATGCAGAACGGCGGCGTAAACCACCGGCAGCCACCCTGCTGCTGCCGCCGCATCACCAAGAATAATAAACATTATCCCAAAGCCGAGATTCTGATTAATAACTGCTCTTGTTTTTCGTGAAAGTCGCACGAGGAAGGGAAGCCGCTTTAAGTCATCGCTCATCAGGGCAATCGAGGCAGAGTTTATGGCCACATCGCTGCCGGCAGCCCCCATAGCAATTCCAAGGTCGCCGGCCGCCAGAGCAGGTGCATCGTTTATACCATCTCCGACAACGACGACGGTGTGGCCGTCTTTTTTAATTTGCTCAACAATCGAGAGTTTGTCCTGAGGCAGACAATGCGCCTTAAAATCGGTACAGCCCAGCTCGGCAGCAACCCTGTTGGCGACCTCGTCTCTGTCGCCGGTCAGCATAGTTACTCTTTTTATGCCGATATCGAACAGCTCCTTGACGGCTTGTTTGGCTTCGGGTCTGGTTTTGTCCTGCAAACCAATCCAGCCGATGCACTTTGAATCCTTTGCTACATAAAGGGTGCTGAAGCCCTGCTCCTCGTGAAGGCCGGGGTCGGAAACGTTGCTTATATCTACATTGTTTTCCTTCAGGAAGGTATCCCTGCCGACAATAATTTTTGCGGAATCGACCAGAGCAGTTACGCCTTTGCCGGGTGTTTCCTGGAAATTGTCCGGGGCAGGTAAGGAAAGGTTTGCTTCTTTGGCGACCTCCTGCAGGGCCCTTGCGGCGGGGTGTTTGCTCATCTGCTCGGCGGAAGCAGCGGCGGTTAATAATTCGGCAGGTTCAATATTTTCAGCGGGCGTCAGTTTGGTCACATACAACCGACCGGTCGTTACCGTCCCGGTCTTGTCAAAGACCATTGCCGTCATCTTGCCCGCAATCTCAAGGTCGGCTACATTTTTTATCAGGATGCCGAGGCGAGCAGAGGCCGATATCGCCGCAACCATCGCCGTAGGAGTCGCCAGAATCAAGGCGCAGGGACACGAAACAACAAGTATC
>DAOVNI010000082.1 GCA_030630315.1 Phycisphaerae bacterium
AATTCTTCAACATCTACGGCCATTTTTTTCAGCTCTTCGGCCATACATTTGATTCGGTCGGTCTCTTTACTTCGTGCCTGTGGGACGTTTACCAGGCGGGTTGTCCCTTCGGCGAAGGCGGCGGTAACGGCCATAGCAGGCAGGGCGTCGGGGGTTTTGTTCATATCTATTTCAGTGCCTTTGAGCGGAGCGGCTTTGATAGTTACTGAAGTCGGCCCGATGCTGATATCGGCGCCCATTGCCTTTAGATAATCGACCACTGCTTTGTCCGGCTGACTGTCTGAGAAATCCAGGCCGAGCAGGGTTACCTCGTCCGCGGCCAGGGCGGCGGCGCAGAGGAAAAACGTGGCACTGGAGAAATCGGCAGGGATAGTGGCGTCAAAGGCCTTGTAGCTCTGGTTGCCTTTGATTTTGAATTTGCAGAACTGCTGATTTTCGTATTCTATTTGCTGTTTATCGAGCCAATCAAGGGTCATTTGCACATAACCCGGCTCATTGAGCAGAGTAACGTCTATCTCGGTATCGTTGGCTGCCAGAGGCGTGCATAAGAGCAGACTGGATAGATATTGGCTGGTATGGCAGGCGATGGTGGTTTTTCCACCTGTGAGTTTGCCGGTTACCTCGACGGGTGCTCTGCCGTTGTTTCTTAAGCTGGTGCATTTTGCACCCAAATCGCCGAGGGCGTCCATTAACGGCCCGACGGGGCGGGTCTGAATTTGCTCATCGCCGGTGAAGGTTATGGTCCGGCCTTTCCTGGCCAGGGCGGTCGAACCCATTGCGATACGCAGCGTTGTGCCGGAATTGCCCACATCGATAATTTCTTGCGGCGCGGTGATTTCGCCGCCCGTGCCGGTTACCTTCCAGAGTTTCGAATCGGATGTATCAATCCGGGCACCTAACGCCCGGTAGCAGTTGACCGTCGCTTGCGTGTCACCTGAGGTAAGCGGGCTGCGGATAGCACTTTCGCCGGCGGCCAAGGAGGCGATTGCAACCGCACGAATGGTATGCGATTTGGAGGCCGGAATGACTACCTCACCTTTGAGCCGGGATTTTCGAACAATCAACTTCATAGCTAATATCGTATTGCGTATGTCGTATATCGTACTGTGAATTGCCCTTTTACCAGAAATGACGAAGAATTAAAAGAATATTTTGGATTTATAGAAGGGATTGGCTACTGGTTTGGTAAATTAATCCCTGCATCTGCTAAAGCGGCACGTACTACTTTACGGACACGCTCGGCAATCTCAATTGCCCGCGTAGCTTCGGCTCTGCTGACCTCTTCATCCTCTCCTGGATAGCGGGCGGTAATCGCAAATGGGGTCAATTCCTCTGCGTCAGTCAAGTTTTCAGCCCAGGGCGCATGTTCAGCACACAGTTCCAGCAGTCTGGCAATGTTGTGGGTGTAGGGAAAATCAATGGATTGATGTACCAGATATGCCTTGAGATGCTTTTCCACGCATTGTTGGGCGTGGTATGTGATAAGACGGTAGGGACAGTTGCTTTTCAAAGTCAGGCCGTGCCGGGCAAGCTGCAAATCCTCATCTGCATAGACCAGCCATTGGAGAACCTTTTGGCGTAATTCTTTCTCACGTTTTTTCATAAAGTATTTTACCTTGCTGCCATGCGCTTCGGGCAACTGTGCCGGGTATGAACCGGTTGCTGTCAAACTCTTTCGGCGAAAGTACCATAATATCCCGTGCAATATTCAGCCCGCGCATTGCCCGGTCCATTGCTACCATCATTGCTCGCCGGCTGCCCGAAATCGGGCATACTACAAGAATATCCACATCGCTATGCTCATCAGCCATGCCGCGAGCCTGAGAGCCGAAAAGGATTATTCTTTCGGGATGAAAACGTTCTACCAGACGTTTCGTTATGCTCTTTAAAGTAGAATCGCTAACCATAAACCATAGATTATGCCAAATATTATCTAATTGCAAGTTAATTCTGAAAAAGAGCCCCCCAAAGACATTGGAATAAAATAAACTAACCCTGTTCTTTTACCAAAAATGTGGAGGAATTAAAAGGGGATTTTTAGTTCGTGGTTCGTAGTTTTTTGGCCCTCTGCAGCTCAGCTAAAAACTAAACACCAAGAGCTCAAAACTACTCTATGTACCAATTGGCCTGGTCGTCTTTGTGGTTTATAAAGATTCCCACATCTTTGATGTCAATTGTGCCATCGGTATTGATATCGCCGAGTAAATAACTTTCGGCCCCCCCTTCTTGCTTTCGCAAGAAAGCAGGGGGGGTGTTTAACACATTCGTGAGCAGGATAGTAAAGTCTAAATCGTTGACAATACCATCGGCATTGAGGTCGTACCAGAAATTGAGGTCGTACCAGAAGATGTTGTCGCTGTCATATTTGGCGCTGACATTCCAGGCCAGGCCGTAGCGCTGCGCTGCGTCTGTTGGGTTCGGGGCTCCAATATCACTATATGAGAGGACAATCTCGTAATTGGTATAGTTAGCGTCTGCCCGGCAGTAAATATGCTCAACGTTGTCGACACTGCTGTCGCTATAATCGAGCAGATAGTCGTTGGCGGGGTCAATTGCGTCAACGGCCCAGAGTTCGAGGCGGAGGTCGGCATCTTTCTCCGGCATCGGTTCAAAAGGGTAAGCGTTATTGTAGTGCCTGTTCCAAACGGCTGTGGCGGTAATAAATTTGTCTGCTGGTTCTGTGAGGGTGATTTTGTAGATATTTTGTGGGTTTTTGCTTTTTTGCAGCAGATTATTGTCCCAGCCGGTTGTTGAGACGTAGCCGGGTTTGTTTCGCCCGGCAATTAAATGTTTGTAGGCGCCAACCGCATTTACCATTCCCGCTCCCTGAACATAATCCAGCGGGGCCTGGTGGTCATCGTCGATTTCGAGCCGGCCCTTGTGCCAGTAGGGCAGTTTGGTTGCAGAGTTTAGCAAAATGGCTTTTATTACGCAATTTCCGCCGTCTGGTGAAACAGCGGAACTGAGGTCCGGGTCTTCTCCGGCCTTCTGAACGAGCAGGCCTATTGTTCCTGCAACTATCGGCGTCGAGAAACTCGACCAGTTACCGGTTGGTTCATAGCTGCTGGGCTCGTTGTCGTCGGCAGCAAGGCAATTTCCGGGAGCGACGATGTCGGGCTTGCATCGGCCGTCCGCAGTTGGGCCAAAACTTGAATGCTCTGGATAGGCGAGGGCGAAATGTGCCAGATTGGTTGCGAGATTTTCGGTGTTTACGGAATCAACTACGCCAACGCCGATGACATTTGCTGACGCGGCGGGGTAAAGCAGAGGGTCATTAGCCTTCAGGCCATTGCCTATCCCGGCGACAACAATAAGGCCCTGGTGTTCTGCCAGTGATTCGATTCCCCTTGTCCACCAATATTCACGTGGGACGCCGAAGCTTGCGGTTACAATATCTGCATCCGGGGGTGAGTGAGGGAATACGTTATTGATTAAGAAATGCCAGAATTCATAGATATCGGCCTGGGCCTGCGGTGCTGTGCCTTGATAGTAAAATTCTCCGAGGTGAAGATTAAATGCGTCAGGGTCCTCGCCGAGCAGTATGGAGCAGATAGCCGTCGAATGTGGTGAGATGCCTGCCGGCAGCTCGGTCTGGTCGTGAAACCCTAATTGTTTGCCTTTGAAGCAATCGTGCCCGATACTCGGGCGGTAATCGTTTTGAGGTTCGCCGTTGATATAAGTGAAGCTTCGGGAGATAACAGCGAATTTGACGCCGGCGCCTGTCAAACCGGGGACTATCTGTCTCAAGGCATAAATTCCGGCGTGGTTCAGGCCTTGCGGCTGCAGCGCTTTGTCAGTCTGTGCTCCTTCGGTTCCAGCGATGGTGCTCACAGGTGCCAGCATTGCCGCTACGGAAACCATTAAGCTCAGTACGAGTGTTTTTCTGGTAGTTTGTACCATTCTATAACTCCGGAGGTGGCGGTAAAATCCAAAAGGCACAAAGTTGCTCCCCCGGTTGCCGACCTCCCTGGCCTGTAATTTTGTCTCCGAATTCTTGTTAATATGATACCATAAAGCGACTTTGTTTTCAAGTAAATTATCCGATTGGCTCCTGTAATATTCCGCTTTTCAGCGTTGAAAAGCTGGTTTCCGAAAACTTAATTCGGAAATCTTGCTTTATCGGGCTCTGGTTGGTATACTCAAGCCGATATTCCGGCTATGCTGGGCTAAAGGGTTGCCATAATTATGAAAGTGATTTTAAGTTCCGGACAAATCGAGCAAATTCTCGAGGATTTGACAAGTCGCATTATTTCTGAAACCCCGGGCGAACTCGATATTGCCGTAATCGGTATTCGCAGTAGAGGAGAGATACTCGCCCAGAGGTTATCGAGCCGATTATCACAGCAGCTCGGCAAAGATGTTCCGTCTGGGACCTTGGATATAACGCTTTACCGTGACGACTTGAATTCGCCGCAGGGCAGTGCCCAGCCGCAGGTTCGAACCACTGAAATCGGTTTCGATATAGACGATAAAATCATTATTCTGGTTGACGATGTTCTATATACCGGGCGCTCAACGCGGGCAGCGATGGATGCGCTTATGGATTTAGGCAGGCCGAGGGCGATAAAGTTAGCTGTCCTTGTGGACAGAGCCGGCAGGGAGCTGCCGATACAGCCCGATTACGCCGGTTACAAAAGCGATGCCGCGCCCGGCCAATTAGTGCAGGTTTTTCTTTCCGAATCCGATGGAAAAGAGGAGGTTGTTATCGAGTGAAATTAAAACGAATTATGAATATCGAATAACGAAATACGATGTTATGGCGTTAAAAAGAAAAAGTAAACAATTCAAGTGGCGGCGCAAGCATTTGCTCGGTCTGAGGGAGCTGAGCGTTGAAGAGATTACGTATATTCTTGACACGGCCAAGGGCTTCGAGCAGATAAGCACACGGTCGGTAAAAAAGGCCCCGCCTTTGCGCGGCAAGGTTGTAGTGAATTTGTTTTTTGAAGACAGCACGCGGACGCGAAACAGCTTTGCCCTGGCGGCAAGCCGATTAAGCGCCGATATCATAGAGTTCACCAAAAAAACCAGCTCGGTCAGTAAAGGTGAGACGCTTTTAGATACGGCCAGGAATCTGGAAGCGATGGGGATTGATATTGTTGTGATTCGGCACAGTGCCGGTGGTGCGTCGAAACTTCTGAGCAGGAATATCAATGCCTGTGTGATAAATGCCGGTGACGGGTTCTGTGAGCATCCCACGCAGGGCCTTCTGGATGTCTATACCATTCGCAAAATCAAAGGCACTCTTGAGGGCTTAAAAATAGCAATTGTCGGCGATATAGCGCACTCGCGCGTTGCCCGCAGTGATATGTGGGCGATGACGAAGCTCGGTGCCGAAGTCATATTCGTTGGTCCGCCGACGCTTATGCCGACGCAGTTGAGCCGGCTGCCGGTTAGCGTGAGCTATTCGCTCGATGAGGTCATCGAGAAGGTTGATGTGATAAATATGCTTCGGATTCAGTTTGAGCGGCTGGGCGGCAATCCTTTTCCTTCGATACGCGAATACTCGCATTATTTCGGACTGACCGTGGAGCGTATGAAGAGGGCCAAACCCGATATTTTAGTTATGCACCCCGGGCCTATTAACAGAGGCCTGGAGATGGAAAGTGAAGTGGCAGACGGCCAGAACAGTGTTATACTCGAACAGGTAACCAATGGCCTGGCCGTGAGAATGGCGGTGCTGTTTCTGGTTAACCAGGCAGCGGCGCAAAAACTAAAATCTTAAAGCCAAAAATGCAAAACCAAAACTCAAAGTTTAAAACTGAGTTGAAACACAGATCGTATCAATATTCAATTAAAATGATTGAGTTCCTGGACAATCTGCCGAAAGATGCTTCCACCAAGATTATTACAAAACAACTATTGAAGTCGGCTACATCCATAGGTGCAAATATCGTTGAAGCTAAAGGCGCCAGTTCCAAGAAAGATTTTACCAATTTCTTTAGTCGCGCCCTTAAATCTGCGAACGAGAGTTTATACTGGCTCGGCTTACTGAGGGATGCGAAGAAAATAAATAACACCCAGTTAGAATACCTCTTGAATGAAACTAAAGAATTAGCAAGTATACTGGGTTCAAGTATCTTAACCCTTAGGGGGAAAAGGTAGATTTTGAATTTTAAGCTATGGTTTTTACTTTTCAGCTTTTAATTTTTAGTTTGAAAGATGAGCTCGGAACTTTTGATAAAAAACGGAGCTTGCTGGTATGGACATAGTCAGGTCTAAAAACGGTGTGTCCATCAGGTTACCAGAAGACAGATGGTTTCACATTACAGAAGAGCACTCTGAGATGGCCGGTTATTATTTTGAAGTTCTTGAGACAGTGGAACAACCCGAAGTAATTTATGAAGGCAAGGCCGACGAATGTCTGGCCGTAAGAGAAGTAGAAAAAGACAAATTCATTGTGGTAGTATACAGAGAGGTAAGCAACGAGGATGGATTTATCATCACCGCCTTTTTGACAAAGCGAAAAAGACAACTCGAAAGGAGGCAAAAGCTATGGCCGCGATAGAGATAGAAAGAATGTTAACCCTTGTGCCCCAGTTATTGGAGATCCCTCACACGAGGATTTGGACGACATATGATAAGGAAGCGGATGTGCTCTATGTTAATTTCAAGAAGCCAAGCCACGCTGATGATTCTGAACTCACGGATGATGACATCATAGTCAGGTATGAAGCGGGACAAATTGTAGGTATCACTATACTGAATGCAAGCAAAAGGACAGCACAGAAGGATTGATTATTTACTATTTGCTATTTACTATTTTGCTACGAACCACGAACTATGAACTCTGAACTTTTGATAAAAAACGGGCGGGTGATAGACCCGGCAAACGGCATCGATAAAAAATGCGATGTGCTTATCGTTGATGAAAAGATTGCAGAGGTCGGCAAAATTGAAAAATCCGCGCAGACGGTCATCGATGCCGCCGGCAAATTGGTAACGCCGGGTTTAATTGATATCCACGTTCACTTTCGCGAGCCGGGCGATGAAGAGGAGGAAACAATAGCAAGCGGCTCGGCAGCGGCGGTGGCAGCGGGTTTTACTTCGGTTGTCTGTATGCCGAACACTAATCCGCCTATCGAAAATGAG
>DAOVNI010000204.1 GCA_030630315.1 Phycisphaerae bacterium
ACGGTCCGGGGGCTGGATTACCCATTCTCGATTCTCGATTCTCGATTTTCGACTCCCGATTCGCGAGTATCGAGTACCCGGCATCCGGTATCCGGTATTTTGCATCCGTGCGGAAAATCGCATTTCGAGTCCGTCCTGTTCCTTATCTTTTAGACGGTACAAATCCTGTCAGAAAAATTCAAATGCCATTATATAAAAAAGAGCCGCGAATTGCAAGGATTGTTTTTCAAGCCCTCATATACAAGCCGCCATTAACGGCGATATATTCGCCGGTGATAAATCCGGCTGCCTCGCTTGCCAGGAACAGTACCACTTTTGCTATGTCCTCGGCGGTACCGTTTCTGCCAAGGGGGGTTTGCTCGGCAATTTCCTTCCAGCGCTGCGGTGGACTAAACCGCTCGTGGAAACGTGTCTCAATAAAGCCGGGCAGGACACTGTTGACCCGAATGCCGTATGGAGCGAATTCCCCTGCCATCGAAATAGTCTCAGTGGCGACGGCTGCTTTTGCACCTGCGTAGATTCCCGAGCCGTTACCTCCGCCGGTATGGCCGGCCACTGAACCGATATGGATACATACGCTTCTAACAGGCGTATTGACAATATTACCCTTGCTCTTTTTCAGATACGGCAAGGCCGACCTCGTTACCAAAAGGATACTGCGGACGTTGGTGGCATATACGTCGTCGTGATAATCCACGGTTGCGGTTTCAAAGGGCTGTCTGTCAATAAGAGAACCGGCATTATTGATAAGTATATCGATGCCGCCGGCCCCTCTGGCGAACTGCTCAACCATTTCGTCAACCTGCTTTTCGTCGCGGACGTCGGCGTAAAGTAAAAGGCCATCGGTATTTTTCTTCACCTGCTCAAGTGTTTTTTCCGCACCGTCTTTTGTCCTGAAGTAGTGGACTCCGACAAAGCAGCCCTGCCGGCTAAACAAAACTGCCGTTGCCGAGCCGATTCCGCTACTGGAGCCGGTAACTAAAACCTTTTTGCCTTCGAGGTCTTCGTAAATCATTTTAGTGCTTTACTCGAACTCACCGGCTCTGCCGACGGTTGAGTATAAAGGCAAGCTGGAGCTTATCAGAGCAGATCGTCGATTGCGATGGTGAGGTCTTTTTTACTGATTAAGCCGACCCATTTCTTCTGCACCTGGCCGTCCTTGAACAAAATAGTCGTCGGTATGGCATTTATGCCGAATTCTATAGCGCTATCGCGAGCATCATCGGTGTTGAGCTTGCAGATTTTGGCCTTGTCTGTATAGTGAGCGGCAATTTCCGCTAAAATAGGAGCCATCATCTTACAAGGCCCGCTCCAGGGTGCCCAGAAATCAATCAGGACCGGCACATCAGAGCTGTGAACAACCTCATCAAAAGCGGCGTCAGTTAGCTCAATTACGTTACCAGCCATTACCCTATCCTTTCAACCGAGATTCCCAAGAAACCTCTGCCCAGTCACGTCGCCGGATTTTCCGGAGAGACACCAAGCAACAGGCATCCGGTAAAATCACCGGAGTTATCTAAATCGTTATAATACCCGCATCGGCCACCCAATTCCAACACATTTTGCGAATATTTTGTGGGGTACGCCTGGGTTATTGTCGGAGCAATGCAGTCCACTAATATGCCCTTTTGTTAGTTTACCATCCGCCTGGCTGAAGTAAGTCACTGACCGGTTCGTTCCACCAGTTTTTATCTCTGAAATACTGCTTGAGCATCATAGCAGCGATGACGCCATCACCGACGGCTGTGGCTAATTGCATAGCGGCGCCGATTCTGCAGTCGCCTGCCACGAAGACGCCCGGCACGTTCGTTCGAAGATATGCGCAGTCGCACTTGATGAATCCCCTGTCGGTTAGCTCCACAAAATCCTTCAAGAAGCGAGTGTTCGGCACCATACCAATAAATATAAATACCCCATCGCAGGGATAATCTTCTTCCTGACCGGTCTTAACATTTTTTAATTTGACCGACTGGACTTTGCCTTCGCCCTCTATGGCGGTTGCTACGGTGCTATATTTGATAATCAAATTTGAACTCGGCTCGTTGACTTTCTTCAGAAGCTCCTCGGTCAGAACTTTAGCTGCTCTAAATTCGTCCCTGCGGTGTATCATTGTAACTTTATCGGCGAATTTGGCCAGATGCAGAGTTTCTTCGACTGCGGTATTGCCTCCACCGACGGCGACGACTTGCTTGCCCTTGAAGAATGGTGCATCACACGTCCCGCAGTAGCTGACGCCTGCACCGCGGAATTCCTCTTCGCCGGGGATACCAAGGTTGCGATAGCCACTGCCCGGTGCCAGAATGACAACTCTTGCGGAGAATTTATCCCCGTCACAGTAAACAGCGATGCTGCCATCTTTTAGCTTCTCCAGGCTGGTAACTTCGCAGCCGGTCTTTATCTCGGCGCCGAAGCTCTCAACCTGCTTTTTCATCCGCTCAATCAGGCCTGGCCCGTCGATTTGTTCAATACCAGGGTAGTTTTCTATCCTGTCTGTGTTAATGATTTGGCCGCCGGGCTGGAATTTCTCAAGCACGAGTGTTTTTAGTCTGTCGCGCGAGGTATAAAGAGCTGCCCCAAGGCCGGCTGGGCCGGCGCCTATAATAATAACATCATACACTACATCGTGCATCTTAAAATCACCCGCTATTTTCTTCTAAATACGGCTCTATTTTTTTCTTAATATCAGACTCATAACCTGGTGTAACTCCAATAATTTGGTCTATCACCTGGCCGTCCTTGAAAATATTCAAGGTGGGTATACTCATAATCCCGTATTCGGTAGCCGTCTGGCGTCCATCGTCAACATTGAGCTTGCACACCTTCAATCTTCCCCTGTACTGCTGAGATATTTTCTCAAGCACCGGGGCGGCCATATGGCAGGGTCCGCACCAGGGGGCCCAGAAATCCACCAGCACAGGGATTTGCGATTTTAGAACCTGGCTTTCAAAATCCTCGTCACCGACATCAATTGGCTTTCCTTCTTCCATCTTTGTGCTCCTTGCAATAAAAAATGTCAAAAATCAAAACCAGATGTTAAAATGCGAAATGCTATATGTCAATTAGATTTGTTCTTCTTCGCCCTGGATTTGGTCGAGGTGTAGGCCGAAGCGGTCGAGCTTCTTCTGGCCATCTTCGTATTTGCTGTAGGCGTTGCGCAAATGGGTGCCGAGTATGTCCCAGTTAGAAAGAAATTCCGCGAAAGAGGCATTCAGCTTTTTCAAATTCTGTCGAATTTCGGCAGCCTGCTTTTCAATCTGCAGGCCGTGCAGGCCCATCACCACCGTCATAAGATATGCGTATAAAAGATTCGGCGAGACAGGTATTACCTTTTTATCAAGCGAATATTGCAAAATATCCTGCGTCTCGTCGGCGTATTTGACAATTGTTTCGTAATAGATGTTCTCGGCGGGTATAAACAACAGAGCAAAATCCAATGTGCCCTCAGCAGGCCTGATGTAATCGGAGGCAATCTTGTCGATATGAGCAGTTACATCCTTGAGGAAGTGTTTGCGAAGTTTTGTTTTTTCCTCGTCGGTTTCTGCATTTGCGAGTCTTTCAAAACCTGGCAGGGGGAACTTTGCATCGATGGGCACCGAAAAATCGGTTAATTGTATCAATGCATCGACCATTTTGCCGTCCTTGAAGGTGTGCTGGAGCTTGTAGCTTTTTTTCGGCAGGATATTTTCCAGAAGATTTTCCAGGGACCATTCGCCCATCTGGCCCCGGAGTTTGGGAGAGCTTAAAATATCCTGGAGGCGTCTGACCTCAGTTCCAATCTGCATCATTTGCCTGTTTGTGCCTTGGAGCTGGCCGATTTGGCTGCGCAGATCGCCGAGCACCTTCTGGCTGGACTGCACACTCTGGCTGAGTGTGTTCTGGCCTGTCTGCAGAGACCTTTGCAAATTTTCGGAAGTTTTATCCTGGGCGGCTTTCAGC